>NZ_JBNKXY010000008.1:0-131695 GCF_050300555.1 Arcobacter sp. | reverse complement strand
AGATATGTAGAATTGTTATATTGTTTAGACTCTAAATGATTCATACATTGAGTTTTTTGTTTTATAATCAATGATTTATAAATCATTAATTCTTGTAATTCTTCATAAAGTATATTAATTACTGGTATTTTTATATCTTTTTTATTTGCAAGGGATATAGCACTACTTAACATTCTTGCATCTATCTTATCTGTTTTAGTTTTATTCCCTAATGCTTTTGCAAAGTTAGAACTTTGTTTAGGATTAATGATAAAACACTTAATATTTTTATTTGCACAAAAAGATTTTAAAGCAGAAGAATAATTCCCTGTTGGTTCATAGATAAATATTAATTTATCAATATCTTTTTTATATAACTTCTTTAATTTGGAATATAATTGTTTGATAGCTTGTATATTATTATCAATAACTAAATCTAAATTATTACAAGGAACATATACATTAATAGTTGACTTACTAATATCTAATCCGATAGAATACATATCTGGAACCTTTATTTTAGGATAAAGAGTTCGTTAGGGTAGGATTTCTCCTACCTGATTTGTCATATAAACTTTACACTCGTGAATACTAACTAGTTAAACTGTTATTGTTGCCACTCAAATTTAAATATGACTATCCAACTGTCTGTCAAGATAATTATTTAATTAATTTCTTTCAGTCCTCATCGATATATCATTTTAACTAACTCTATGAAAATATATTAACATATCTCCATTATTTGTAGTATACGAGTCCTCACTGTTCCCCGAAAAAAAAGCCTAAAATCTTAGCTTCATCAAAGGCAGAAAGAAATCCCTTCGGTTGTTAGTTCTCTTGTATTATCTTAATATTAATTAAAGTAAGTAAAAGTTTCGAATCTAAACAAATCAAAAATGCAAATGTCCTTATCCCACCTTTTATTCCAACATTTGCAAAAGCCGAATGTTTATTTTTCTCTTTTCTAAACAAGATTGGCAACTGTTTGAGTGTTTAAAAGTTGCTAAATGCAAGTTTTAATAAGCGAGTTTTGCCAAGCAGAAAAGATAAAAATAATAAGGGAGGGAACCCAAAGGGCTTTGAAACTCTGTTGGTGGTTTTGCTTACTTTGTCCACACAAAGTAAGAGAAAGCGGAGACCTTTAGGTGTTTATGAGAAAATTATATTAAATCCAATTCTTCACTAATATCTTTAATAAGTTTAGAAAGTGGGCGTTTATTTATATCTTTATCTTCTACATATCCACCAGTTATATGTCTTAAAACATCTTCACGATTTTTAAATAGAGTCCCTTCATATTGTTGATAAAGTTCATCAATATAACTTTCATTATAAATTTGTGCTTTTTGGATAAGTTCTAAAACAATGTCTTTGTGTTCTTGGTATAAAGTTTCTAATCTAAAAGTATCTATTGTATTTTGTGTTGCAATATCATTAGTATCTAAAGGTTTTAAAGTTAACGATATTCTCTCTTTGGATAACAAATCAAATTTTTTATTTTCAGAATTTACATTATTAAAAAATTTCGTAAACTTTGCTTTTTCATTAAAACAATCTTCATAGGGATGGAGATGTTTATTCTCTTTGAAATCTACAACTGTTTTAAACTTACTGTTACATATATTACATGATGGTATTAAATTATAAAAAGACAATGCAAGATAAGGATATTTTCCTTTATCATAATAGTGGTCTAACACAGCTAATGTTCTAAGTTCATCATTTTTTTTGTTATCATAAATTCTAAATATGTATTCTCTATTGCAGTAAGGACAACAAGTTAATCCTATTTCTTTTGCAAATTCTGGTTTATTTATTTTATTGTCGTAATCAAATATTTTTCTTAGTTTTTTAATAAATTCATTTTCATTTTGTTGTTCAGTTGTTAAGCTACCAACCTTTGGTTTTCTATTCAATATAAAATTTATTGAAAGACTATTTATTTTATCTATATGTTCTCTCAATACATCAGGTTTACCACATATAATAGTTTTTAAATTATCTTCAATATATGTAACACACTCTTTATATTTTGCATTTGAATTATAAAGTGTTGAAGTCTTTAAATCGTTAAACGATAAATCTAATTTTTGAAAATAATCATCTAATGATTTTTGATATTGTATTTTAATCATATTATTTACTATTTTTCCAAATTAAAGTCATTCTCTCTTCTAATCTTTTGATTTCTTGTTTAATTTGTTCTACTTCTGATAATCTTTTACTATCCAACATTTTTTGAAGTTCTCTTTTAATTATAGGTTCGCCAATAATTAAAATTATATTCTCGCAATATTTAATTTCATCTTCACTTAATTTTATTTGATTTAGATATTTAATCGCTATATCAATTTTATCTTTCGCAAACTCACCCATAAGCCCATCTTTCATAAAAAAACCATGCGAGAGTAAAGTATGGATATTTGCTCCGAAAGTTTGTTGATTATCTTCAAACGGATAAACTTGTTTTCCCTTTTCTAAAAATATTACATTTTCTTTTGGTAAATCTGAAAGGATAAATGGAGAATGCGTTGTAATAATAAGATGTATATTTTTATTCAATGTATTAAAAAAAGAAATCATATTATTTAACATTTCTTTATGCCATTGAGGATGTAATCCTAATTCATATTCATCGATTAAAAAAAAGTTTTGATTTATTTTTTCAGCATAAGTAATATCCATTTCTACTTCATCTACTTCTAAATCTCCTACATCAATTATTTCTGTACCATACTCTTCATAAGTAATTTGTTCAGATAAACTAATAAACATACTTAACATTGATAATAAATTCTTTTCTCCAAAGCTTAATGAACTAAAACTTACATTATTTTTATCAAAAATCTTAATATTAAAAGCGACAGTAGGTAAATCGTATATAAAATTAATAGTATCTTTTTCAAGTTCATCAATTCTTAGTCTAAAAAAATGATTACTATCGGAGTGTTGAGATAAAGGAGAATTTACACTATTTAAATCATATAGCAGTTCTTCTTTATACTTGTATTTTTCACTTAATCTATGTTTTAAATGAAAATCATTTTCCATATTAAATATCATTGTATCCATGTTGTTGATATTATTTAGGTTAGCTTCTTTACCAATATTATTCATGTTAGATTTTAAGTCTAAAATATTAAGAATTTGTTTTAATGTCTCTTTCTGATTGAACTTAGTATCCTTTATATTGGCAATCATCTCTTTAATTTTATTTCTAGTAGAAATTTCATATTCATCTAGGTCTTCAGACAATTTATCATATTCAATGTCAATTACAATATATTCAGGATTAAACATAACATTAGAAAATTGCTTTTTATTTAATGCTACAAAAACTTTTAAAAAATGCTTAATAATATGCGATGAATTATCTGAAGTTAAATTAAACTCCTGATTATTTTTATTTGAAAGTAACTTATGATTATTTTCATTTTGATAATATACTTCATGAATATTTGTAAAAAGACTGTGTCGTTTTTCATTTGTTATAAATGTTATTTTTGTAAAATTATTTTTATTTTCTGTAATTAAGAGATTCTCCTTTGAATGTAAATATAATTGTTCTTTGTGATAAAAAACTATGAATATTTTATTAGGTATCCATTCAGAAAAAAATCTATGTAAAAGTCTTAATATGTTACTCTTTCCACTTCCATTCTCCCCAACAATAGCAGTAATATTTATATTTTTGGGAAAAATACTTACATAATCTTTATTTTCTTCAATAGTCAATTCTTTTGTATCTTCATCATACTTACAATCAAACCTAGGAGAAAAATTAAACCCCTGTTTCTTTATATTCTTATAATCCTCAACCCACAAATAAACCAATTCCATAATAACTCTTTGCTAAAATATTTATAAGTATGTTACAAGAATATAATTTAAAAGTTTCACCAATTAATTTGTATCAAAATATAAATATTGACAAATAGGCGATATTCGCCTATAATAACAAAAAATAAATTTGAGATAACTATGACACAACAACAAATGAGCAAACTCCTTGATATACCAGAACGAACTCTTAGAGATTGGAAATATGGAAGAAATAGATTATATACACTACTTCAAAATATAGCCTATGAAGATGCAAAAGATAAAATTCAAGCAGTTGATATAAACGATACCATAGAGTTTGAGCCATCAGATTATTCTGTAAATATGTTTTGGCAAACAAATGAAAAAAGTAAACAAAAAGTTTATGCCATCATTTCAAACTATCTATCAACTGTAAATACAGATGATATTAAAAAATTGTGTACTCAGTTTGGTAAAAATATGGTCAAAGCAGTCTTAAACGATAAATATAAAAAAATGTATGCACAAGGTTATATTTCAACAAGTGGAATGGACATACCATTAAGTGGGAAATACAATGAAAATCCTACTTTCAAACAATTATCAGGAATAATAAATGACTTCTAGTGTAATAAAAGTATTAAATAAAATAAAAAACTCTACTATATTTGAAGATGAACTTTATTTTATAGGCGGAACAGCACTTTCATACTATATCAATCATAGAATTTCAGAAGATATTGATATTGTAAGTCCAAAAATATTAGACTACAAAAAAATAATACCTGCTTTGACATCTTTAGGAGCAAAAAAAATCAATGACGAAAATACTACGGCACTAAGACTTGCAGGGCTATTTCCTGAGGAATACATATTGAAATTTGTATTTGATGAAGTTAAAATAGAATTTTTTTATGCAAATCGTCCAATTCAAAAAGAAATCTTAGTCAATACAAAATATATAAAGTATGAGAACTCTACTCTTAAAATCTTAGATTTGAAATCAATAGCAAAATTAAAAATAGTTGCTTTATTTCAACGAGATAAAGCAAGAGATTTATTTGACTTTTGTTCCATATTACAAAATAAAGTACTTACCTTAACAGAAATATTAGCTATCTCTCAAAGTATTAAAAACATAGATTCAAAAGATAAAATACTTAATTTTATAACATCAAAAAAAGAATCAAAAGATGATGAGAGTGTTTATTTGAATGAACAAAATAAAATAAACTTGACATTTGAAGAGATTAAAACAAATACTATTTCGGCATTAAAAAAGTTTTAGTTATCTTCCTTGGGTACATCAATATCCCAAATAACACTAACCCCATATTCCTGACTTAGCGTTATATACTTCTGATAAGTAACCTTCTCTTTATACTTCTTCGAATGAAAAGTAACAACAACATCTTCACCCTCAAGTAACGCTCTAACTTCTCTTTGTTTCAAATACTTTCCATACTTACGTAAAGAATTTTGCCAAATCTTAAAATCACAAGTTGATTCAGGAGTTAATTCAAAAAGTTCTCCATCTTCACTATACCATTTGGCGTTGGAGCAAGCATAAAGTTCTACTTTTTTGCCATTTATCTCTTTTTTTCTTACTTCTATTTGCCCGTCTTTACAATATGGGCATTTACCTAGAATCAATTATAAGCCTTAAATATTTTTCTGTTTGAATAGACAAAAATAAAAATCACTATTAATAAAAATATACATAAATAAATAGTTTTATTCCACCCAAAAACTTGATAAAACATTGGAGGAAGAATTGAACCAACTGTTCCACCTATGTAATAAAAACTTAGGTACATACCTGATGTTAGGGATTTTTGTGTCTGTTTTAAAGAATTTGCTATTCTTGTACTAACTGTATGAACTATAAACATACCTAAACAAAATAAAAACACATTTAGAAATAAGATAAAAGGATTTTGTACAATATATAAAGCTGTTGAGATTAGAAATATAACTATTCCCAAAAGTATAGTTTTCATCTCTTTATCAAAGAACTTTATAATCTTATGAATAAAAAGTGAAACTATTATTCCAACTCCATATCCTAAATATAGAAGTCCTATTTGACTCTCATTTGTAGTTGGATCTAACTCTTTTAGTCTAAATGGCAAGATATTTAAAACTCCCGCAAATACAAAAAATATAGAAAACATCAAAAGATAGATTACTACAAATCTTTTGTCTTTTAATATGTGTGTTATATCTTTAATAGTTGCTTTTGTTAGATGAGCTTGGGCGTCATAATTTAGCCTTGTAATTAAAAACAAACCTACAAGTGAAGCAAAAGATAGAGATAAAAACACCATCTGCCAACCAAAATATGTAGCAATATATCCTGAAAACACTCTTCCAACTAATCCACCAAATACAGTTGAAGCCACATAAATAGACATATTTAGCTTCACATTTACTTTATCTATATTTGCCAAAATACTCATAGATGAAGTTAAAATAGCTGGTATTACTATTGCTTCTATTGTTCTTATTGTTAAAAACATCTCATATGAAGTAGAAAAAGATAAAAAAGTATTTGTAATAGCTAAAATTACAGAAGCTATTATCAAAACTCTTTTTGCATTTACTCGTTCTAAAATATATCCATAAATAATTGGAGCTATGGCCAAAAATAACATGATTACTGCTGTAAATTGTGAAGATTTTACAATAGATACTTCAAACTCTTTGGCAAGTAAAGGTTGAAGTGGTTGGGTTGCATACATAACTGATAATATAACTACAATGTTATATATGATAATAAAGAGTTCTTTTGTTTTCAATTTTGTCCGATTTAATATAAATAAAAAAAGGTGAGAAAAACTTCTCACCTTTTTAAAGTTTTAAAATATAAATTACATATATGGTAATTCTATAATATAACCGTAACCTTTTTGAGAGATGATAAAGTCATCATCTATAATTTTATCTTTTAATCTTTTCATTACTGTTCTAAATGCAGAATCATTTGTAGATAAATCTCCCCAAACATCTTCTTTAAATTTTTCAACAGAAACAACTTCACCTAAGTTTTTAATTAAAACTTCTAAAATTTGAGACTCTTTTTTAGATAATTTAACACTTAAACCATCTTTGTATAAAAGACTTCTAGATCTATTATATGTATATGTATTATTTAAAGCTAGTGGAGAATCATCTTCATTGCTATCTTTTTTTGCATTAAGTAATTCTTCATTTGCTTTTTGAAGCATATCCATCATATTATCAACATTTAATGGTTTTACAAAATATCCTAGAACTTTCAAATTAATAAGTTTTAATAAGTCTTCTTCATTTTTATGTGCAGAAACTATTATAAACTTTTGTTCTGGAACTAGTTCTAAAATCTCATCAATCATTTCAATACCATCTTTATTTGGCATTTTGATATCAGTTAAAACTAAATCGAAACATTTATTATCATTAAATTTTTCTTTGTAAGAATCTATACCTTCTTGACCATCACTTGCAACAACAACTTCATCAAAAATCGTGTTTAGGTAAAAAGATAGTGTTTTTCTTGCAACTTCTTCGTCTTCTACTAGTAAAACTCTAGTTGTGTATGTACTCATACAGAGCTCCTATTTTTTATTTATCATTAATTCTTATAGTTCTATAGTATAACATTTTTTTGCTTTTTTTATTAAACATATTAATTATATAACTTAATATTTAACTTTTGCTAAGTACAAACCATTTGGAAGAGCTGGTATTTTATTGGATATTTTTTTCTTTTGAAGTTGATTTTTTAAATCTTCATTTGAGAGTTTTCCATCTGAAATTTTAAGTAAAAATCCAACCATCAAACGCATTTGTGATCTTAAATAAGAGTTTGCTTCAAAATAAAAAACATAAAAATCTTTATATTTATAAAATTTAGCATCATAAATTTCTCTTTTTAGATTCTTTTTTTCACTTCCTTTTTTGTGAAAATATTCAAAATCATGTACCCCAATAAATAACTTTATGGCTTCATTTATTTTTTTTTCATCTATTTTTTTTACAAAAGTTACATAATTTGCTAAAAAAGGTGTTGGTTCTTTTGTACTAACAACATATCTGTAAACTCTTTTTTTAGCATGAAATCTTGCATGAAAGTCATCACTTACTTTTTGAATATTTCTTACTCGTATAGAACTTGGAAGTTTATGATTTAAAACTTTTTTTAGTTTTTCTAAATTTGTCCAAAAAGGAGGTATATCTATGTTAAAAACTTGTCCTGTAGCATGAACTTGTTTATCTGTTCTTCCACTTAATGTAATATTTGGTTCTATATTTAAAAGCTCAAAGAGTTCTATAAACTTATCTTCAACACTTTTTTTATTGGGTTGTCTTTGTGAGCCTTGATAAGAAAATCCATCATAAGAGATTGTTATTTTTACATTCATTAATATACTTTTTGAACATTTGACTTATATATATAATAGGACAAAATCATCCAAAAAACGGCCATAACACCTACTGCACCAAAACCCATAGCTTTTGTTAGTGGATCAGAAATCAAATAATAAACTACTACACTTATTATTGCATATACCACTGACCTATTTTTTTCATATCTAGGATTAAAATATCCAAAAGCAACTACCAAATATATGGATATAAAAGGGAAAATTGAAGTTAGTACATAAAAAGAAAGTCTAGCTATATCACTTTCACTATCAATTCTTGAATTCCAATACTCAAACATTGTTGTAAAAGGAAGTAAATCAGAATCACTAAGGGTATCGTTTATGTGCATTACCTTATAGTCAATCTGATTGATTTTATCCTTTTCAAAATAAAAGGTTTTACCATCATTTAATACAAAGCTTAAATTTCCAGAATCATTTTTTAATCTTGCATTTTGCGCGATTATAAACTGATCCACATCTTTTTTTTCTGTTTTAAACAGTTTTACTTCTTCATATAACTTGTCATCTTTTTTACTTATATATATAAGCCAATCACCAAACTTTTGACCAAATTCAGATGCTTTAATATTAAAATTTGCCTCTTTTGTTTTTTGATTAATCATCTCAGATGAAAGATATTTTGTTTTTGGAATCAATCCAATAGAGATTATCAAAAGTGATAAAGACATGACTAGGGAAACAGGCAAAAATATTTTTAAAATATTTGTTGGATTTAATCCAAAAGAAGTTATAACAATCAATTCATATTCACTTGATAACTTAGCTAATGTGATTACCATAGAAACAAAAAATGATATGGGCATGGTATAAAAAAGTATGCTAGGAAGATTATAAGTATAAAGAGTAATTAACTCAAATAAATCTATTGTTATTACTGAAGTCATCGAAGCAATTCTTACTAAAAAAATAATTGATGTAATAAAAAAAAGCACTAAAAATATTGGGAAAAATGTACTTGAAAATTGAGATAGTAAATACTGTTTTAACTTCACAAAATAACCTTTGAAATTTGAAATATATATTCTACAAAAAAACCTAAAGACAAATAGGGAATAAAAGCTGTCTCTTTTTCATTTTTTTTGACACTATTATATATTGATGGAATTATAGCAAAAAGTGCAGCTAAAAATATAGCGATGATTCCAGCTTTTATACCTAACACGGCTCCAATTACGGCAATAATTGGTAAATCGCCCTCACCCAATGCTTTTTGGGTTTCTAGAGTTTTATCTTTTAATATCTTTGATTTTATATTTTGGATATAAAAAGTTATAAAAAAATCAAGTATTACAAAAGCTCCTGCAAAAATAAAAGCATCTTTTATAGAATCTAAAAAGTCATCATAAACACAAAAAAATCCTAAAACTAGAACTAAAAGTAAAATCCAATCAGGTACTGCTTTATAGTTTAAATCAATAAATGATAAAACAAGTAAGGTATAAAATAAAGCTAAAATAAAAAAATACTCTAATGAAAATCCCAATTTAAAAAAAAGAGATAAAGCAATAATTCCAGATAAAACTTCCACTAAAAAATAGTTAATAGAGTATTTTTCACCACAATATTTACACTTTCCTGCAAGAATTATATATGAAATAATAGGGATATTGTGATACCAAGGTATAGTTTTATCACAACTTGTGCAATGACTTCTAGGAGTAATAATAGATTCACCTTTTGGAACTCTTATGATAACTACATTTAAAAATGAGCCTATAATTACTCCAATAAGAAAAATACTAAACAGCTCCAAATCTTCTCTCTCGATTTTTAAAATCACTTAACATATCATCAAATTCATTTTTTGAAAATTCTGGCCAATATGTTTTTGTAAAAAACATCTCCGCATATGCACACTGCCATAAAAGATAGTTTGAAATTCTAATCTCACCACTTGTTCGTATTAGCATATCCACATCAGGAATACCAGCAGTATCCAAACATGCTTCTATATTTTCTTCACTTATTTCAAGTTTTTTTTCAACAAGTTTTTTCATAGCTCTTGTAATTTCATCTCTCGAACCATAATTTAAGGCTAATATTTGAGTAAGTCCTTGCCCATTTTTTGTTTTTTCTTGGGTATCATTTATTACTTTTTGCAATGATTTTGAAAATTTTGACAAATCACCAATAGCCTTAAACTTAACGCCATTTTCTAAATATACTGGCAACTCATTTTTTAAATATCTCTCTAAAAGTTTCATCAAAAACTCAACTTCTAACTTTGGTCTTGACCAATTTTCAGTAGAGAAAGCATATAAAGTTAAATATTTTATTCCTAAATTATTTGCATGTGTTGTTATATCTCTTACAACCTTTGCACCCTCTTCATGCCCAACCGTTCTCTTTAAGCCTTGCTCTTTTGCCCATCTTCCATTTCCGTCCATTATCATAGCAACATGTTGCGGTAAATTACTCATAAAACTCCGAAGACAAACTATCTAAAATCTCCAATGATATATCAAATTTATTTCCATCAAAACTTATTGTTTTATCATTTATTATCAACTCTATTTTGTTTGAATTTGAACCAAAAGAGTTATTTTCATCAATTATATTTAAACAAACAGCATCAATGTTTTTTTGAGTTTTCATATTTTGGGCATTTTCATATGCGACCTTTTTATCCATCTCAGCTTTGAAACCAATAGTATAAATATCATTTCTATCTAAACTTGATAAGATGTCAATATTTTGTTTTAGCTCTAAATCCCACTTTTCACCAATCATTGATTTTTTAAGCTTTCCATTTTGAGGATATAACGGAACATAATCACTTACAGCAGCTACCATAAAAAGATACGGTTTCTTTTGTATCAAAGTTGACTTGGAATCATCCATCAAAGTTGTAGAAGTTTTAGTTCCTTTTTTTGCTACAGTTATTGACTCTTGTAAATAAGAATACATCTCTTGTGAACTTTGAGCATTTATTATATGTATATCTTTTGGTAACTCTTCATATCCCCTAGAACTTACCAAACAAACATCTGCACCTCTTAAATAAAGTGCTAAAGCAAGAGAAGAAGCCATCTTACCAGAAGAAAAGTTTGAGATATATCGAACATCATCTATTTTTTCAACAGTTCCTCCACCACTTAAAACTACTTTTCTATTTTCCCAATACTCATCTTTTAAAAGCTCTCTTACTGTGGCATAATATATATCATCAACTTCACTTAAAGCTCCATTTCCAATATCTCTACAAGCCAACTCTTTTGATACAGGTTCTACTATCTTATAATTACAAAGTTTTAGCATCTTCATACTTGCACTTGTAATTGGATTTTGTATCATATTTGTATTTGCTGCAGGACATAAAAGTTTTACTCTTGGATATGCTAGTGCTGCTTGAGTTAAAATATTATCAGCTATTCCATGGCTTAATTTATTAATTGTATTTGCACTAGCTGGAGCTATTACAAAAATATCTGCCCACTTTCCTATTGCTATATGATTATAATATGAATCCTTATCCCAAGACTCATTTATATCATCTAAAATTTGCGATTGAGAAATAGTCTCAAAAGTCAATGGAGTAATAAATTTTTTAGCAGAAGAGGTCATGATAACTTTTACATTTGCCCCAGCTTTTATATACAATCTTATAAGTTCTAAAGTTTTATAAATCGCAATCGAGCCTGTAACTCCCACTAAAATATTTTTATTTTTAAGCATCATTTTTCCCAAAGAATTTATAAAAATATCCTTTTACTACTTTTGTAGCAGCCCTTGTTAAAACCAAATCACCTTTTTTAACATCTTTTGTAACAGTAGTTCCAGCAGCAATTAATACATCATCTTCTATTGTAACAGGAGCTACTAATTGTGTATCACTTCCTACAAAAACATTTTTACCTATTTTTGTTTGATATTTTTTCACCCCATCATAATTACAAGTAATAGTTCCACAACCAATATTTGTACCCTCATCAATTTCACAATCTCCAAGATAAGAAAGATGCCCAGCTTTTACACCTGTTAATATTGCTTTTTTAGTCTCTACAAAATTCCCAATATGAGTATCTTTTATAACAGAATCTGGTCTTATTCTTGCCATTGGTCCAGCATCACTATTTATAAGTATTGCATCTTCTACTATAGTATTTGTTTTGATATGAGAATTTTCTATTTTAGTTTTTCCTAAAAGAGTAACACCATTTTCTATAATACTCTCACCAATAATTTCCACATCAGAGTCTATATAAATAGTCTCTGGCAATCTCATAATAACCCCAGCTTTCATAAAAGCTTCTTTTATTCTATTTTGATGAATGACCTCAGCAAGGGCAAGTTCATATTTTGAGTTAACCCCTTTAAAGTTCTCTTCATTTACAATCAGAGGTTTTAATGTTTTTCCATTTTTTATTGCAATTTCAATTAAGTCTGTGATGTAGTACTCTTCTTGAGCATTATTGTTTGATAAAAGTGGCAATGAATTTAATAAAAATTCTGTACAAAACTGATAAATTCCAGCATTTGCACTTGTAATTTTCAATTCATCTTCTGTTGCATCTTTTTGCTCAACTATTTTTTTTACTTCATCATTTTGGATAACTACTCGTCCATAACCATCAGCACTTTTTAGCTGTAATACTGACATAACAATAGTAGCATCAAGGTCAAATTTTTTAAGTTCATTTGCTTGAATTAGTGGCATATCAGCATTTAAAACCAAAGTTTTTTCATACTTTGGTTTTATCCCCATAACAGCACCACCAGTTCCTGGAAAATTTACATGATCTTGTATAACAAAATTTACCTTATCACCAAAATACTCTTGCATAGTCTGTTTTACTAAATCAGCTTTATGATATAAAACAACAGTAATATCATCACTTAATTCTAAAGCCTCTTTAATACTATAATACAACATAGGTTTACCAGAAATTTTATGTAATACCTTTGGAGTTTCTGATTTCATTCTAGTACCAGCCCCTGCTGCTAGAATAATAATTGATTTATTAAACATTTATACCCTTACTTTAACGCTTCTGCTACTTCTTTTTTCAAATTATCTGCAACTTGTTGAAGTGCATTTCTCATCTTTTCATCTGTAATATTATTTTCAACTAATTTAACTAAATTATCTTCTTTTTCTTTAAAAAAAGCAGCTACAGCTTTACTTTTTTTAGCTCTATTATACATAAGAACACCAGAAGATATAAGTACCATTACAAGTTTTGCATGACCTAAAATCGCAGCATAATTTAAAATCGTAAATCCTGCAAAATCAGGCTCATTCATATCTGCACCTGCTGAAATTAAAAGTCTTGCGATTTTATAATTACCTTTCCATTGTGTATGATGTAAAACAGTTCTTCCTTGTTTATCTTTTATATTTAAATCAGTTTTTTTAGATAAAAGTTTTTCCACAAGTTCATAATCATCTGCAATTACAGCCTTATGAAAAATCGTTCGTCCATCTTTATCTGTTATATTTACATCAACTCTAAACTTAAGCATAAAAACAACTCTTTCTAAGAACTCTTGTCTTTCTTTTTTTGTTTTTGCTTTTAAACCTTCATCAATCATACAAGATAGAGGAGTGTTCCCTTCATTATCAATCTTATTTATATCAGCACCATTATTTAAAAATACTTTTGTAAGTTCCATATTATTGTAATGGATTATGTCAAATAAAATAGTTTTCCCATCACTTTTTGATTGATTTAATTTAGGTCTTTTTATAATCAATCTTTTTAAAAGTCTAAAATATTCTCCATTTTCAACAATATCTAAAAATCTTCTAGAACTTGCTCTTTTACCATTATCTTGAATCAATATCATCTCAACTAAATCATCAACAATAGTTCTTTCTTCATAATCTTGATGGTCAATATCTATACCTTTTTCAAATAAATAATCAAGCATCTCATAGTTTTGATACCCTTTTAAACACTCTTGAAAAAGAATAGTTTTTCCATCTTTATCTTCAACATTTATATTAGCACCTGCATTTAATAAAAATTCTATCGCTTCAAAATCTTTATTATTTACAGCATGAAAAAGAATACTCTTACCTTCTTCATCTTTTTTATCTATATCTAAACCATTATCAATCAAAATTGTTAATAATTTTTGATAATCATTTTCTTTTTTTACATACTTATAATCAGTCTGTCTATATTTATCTAAATCATTTTCTCGTAAAATATTAAATATCTTTAATATCTCATCTAAAATAGTTTTTTGTTCAATATCTTTTTGATTTACATTTATATCTTTTTCTAATAAAGCATCTAACGTGTCTAAATGGCTTGCCCCTTTTAAAACAACTTTAAATAAAACATTTCTTTTATTATCATCTAAATGATTTGTATCTAAACCATACTCTATTAAATATTTCATAATAGTTTGGTCATCTTTTAGTGCAGCAGAAAAAAGAGCCGTTTGCCCCTCATTGTCAGCAACATTAACATCGTCTATACTATTTAATATTTCCCTTACAATTCTAATATTTCCACCTTCAATGGCATCAAAAAGAACTGTTTTTCCATATGTATCTCTAAATGTTAAATCTGCTCCATGGGCAAGTAAAAGTTGGAAAACTTTCAGATTTCCTTCTAAAGCAATATCTTGAATAAGTATTCTTCCTGAAGAATTTATATAGTTTAAAGAGGCTTTTTTCTCCAATAAAAATCGTATCATCATGCCATCTGCATTTGAAGCAGCAATAGATAAAGGAGTCTTACCTAAACTATCTTCATGGTCAATATTTACCCCATTTTTAAGTAAAATCTTAACACCCTCTATTTTTCTTTTATGAACAAGTTCAAATAGAAGTGTTTTACCCTTTTCATCAGTTGCATTAATATCTAATCCACTATCAATAAGTTTTTGTATTTTATCTTCATTTATATAGTCTTTCATCAACTCTTTTTGTAAAGATGTGCTATCATCAGACTTAAACAGATTAAACATCAATAATTCCCTCTAATACTTTTAATAATGCCTATTATATCTAAAGAAGTTTAAAATCTTCTCCTACGTCTAAACTCTTTTTTCTCTCTTGGAGGAAAGCCTCTTTTATTATCTTCTGACTCTAATTTAATGTCTTTTTTTAAAGAATTTTCAATAAACCGATTAAATGAACTTCTAGCAATAGTTGCTTTTATACTATCAGGAAATTGTTCAGGTAATTTATATGATAACCAAAGATAAAGAGATATCTTTTTTATTTCATCTTCAACTAATAATAAATCCTTTTGTGTTCTTGCAACTTTTGGTAGAGTAATGGAAGGTTTATACCTTATAACTTTGTTTTTTAATACGGCTGAAATATAAATATCATATGCTTGTAAAATAATCTTTGACTTTATGGAAATAGGCGCTTGAGAAAGCATATATTTATCTTCTAATTTTAAATTAAATTTTTGGTCAACAATAGAAGCTGCACTAATCATAGAACCTATATTTGCAGCCACAAATGGACCTTCAAACTCCATATTTGTAGAAAAAAACTTTAAAACCTTGGTTAAAGATGTTGTTTTTAAATACATAGCTAAATTTGTAAGCTGTTCATTATTTATTTTTACTTTAAAAGGAGGTTTTATTGTTTTAATAGGTTTCTCATACTCTTCTTTTATATATTTTAAACTATCTTTTGTTGTAGCCCCTATAAAACCTTTTTCATGATGTCCATAACGCCCTGCCCGACCAGCTATTTGAACAATCTCATTTACACTTATTCCTCGTCTTGAAGTACCATCAAATTTCATGTGTGTAGTAAAAAGTATAGTTTTAATAGGAAGATTCAATCCCATAGCAATTGCATCTGTTGCTATTAATATATCTGTCTCTTTTTCCCTAAATCTTCTAGCTTCATCACGTCTAACTTCTGGAGAGAGATTTCCATATATAACAGAAACTTTATGTTTTCTTTGGAGTTTTTGTTTAAACTTTAAAACATCACTTCTAGAAAAAGTAATCAGGGCTGTACCACTTTCTAAATTTCCCAAAGCAATATGCTTATCTAAAAGTTGTAATTCATTTTTTCTTTTAAATTTTTCTATTATTAACTCTTCTTCCAAATATGCTGCTATTTTTTTTACAGCATCAAGGGCATTTACACTTCCTGTCATAATTATTTTTTTAGCAGGACATCCAATAATTGCATTTACCCAAGCCCAACCTCTATCTTCATCATCAAGCATTTGAACTTCATCAATAACTGCGACATCAACATCCATATTATAATCAATCATCTCAATAGTAGAACAAACGTGAGCAGCATCTTCATTTAAATTTTGTTCTTCCCCTGTGATTAAGGAAGCTGGTATTCCTTCTTTTGTTAAGTCTTCGTAACCTTCAAGGGCAAGTAATCGTAAAGGTGCTAAATAAAGTCCACAATCTGCTTTTTTAAGCTCACTCATTGCGCGATATGTTTTACCTGAATTTGTAGGTCCCACAAAAAAATGTAATTCTCTTTTCATACTTCTTGCTAATGGATATAAGGATTTTATATCACAATTTAAAAGCTCTTTTAGTTGTTCTTGCCAATTAGTTTTCATATTATTCTTTTTGATTTTATAAGTATTAAATTCATTTTATCATAAAATATTAATATTATAATAAAAGATTTTAAGGGATTTTTATGACTTGCGATTATTTTGGAAAATGTGGTAGCTGTACTTTATATGATATGAACTATGAAGAACAATTAGCTTATAAAGTAAATAGAGAAAAGGAACGATTTAATGATATTACTACAATGGAGTTTGAAATAATCAAAAGTGAAGAGGAACACTTTAGAAATAGAGCAGAATTTAGATTTTGGAAAAACTATGATGAAGAAGATAAGCCAACACTTTCATATGGAATGACAAGTTTTGAAAAAAATATCATAGAAATAAAAAGTTGTTCTATTGTTTCAAAACAAATAAGTAATCTTATGCCTAAACTTCTTAAAATAATTTCAGAAGATGAAATACTAAACCATAAAATTTATTCAATTGAGTTTTTAGGCTCAACTATTGATGACATGTTAGTAACACTAATTTACCACAAAAAGTTAGATACAAAGTGGGAAGAAAAAGCAAAAGATATACAAAACAAACTAAATATAAAAATCATAGGAAGAAGCCGCAAACAAAAAATCGTTTTAAAAGAAGAATTTATAAAAGAAGAATTAAATATCAATAATACAATTTTTAAGTTTCAATATAAAGAAGGAGGATTTACTCAGCCTAATACAAAAGTAAATAGTAAAATGATTGAGTGGGTTTTGAATAATATTGAAGCAAAAGATGATTTATGTGAACTTTATTGTGGGGGAGGAAATTTCACTATTCCATTATCAACAAAATTTAATAAAGTATTAGCAACAGAGATTTCAAAAACATCAATCAACTCTGCACTTACAAATTGTAAGTTAAACAATATAACAAATATTGACTTTATAAGAATGAGTGCTGAAGAGTTTGTAGAGGCTTTAAATAGTGTTAGAGAATTTAGAAGATTAAAAGACGTTAATTTAAGTGATTATAACTTTTCAACCATATTTGTAGATCCTCCACGTTCTGGACTTGATGATACTACAAGAGAATTAGTTAAAAATTATGAACAAATAATATATATCTCTTGTAATCCAGAAACTTTACATAGAGATTTAAAAGAGTTAGTAAAAACTCACCAAATCTTAAATTTTTCTTTATTTGACCAATTTTCCTATTCTAAACACATTGAAACAGGAGTAATCCTTACAAAATCTTGTTAAAATTTAGCATAAAAGCTGTAACAAGGTAGAAAACATGAGAATAAATACAAACATAGCTTCGCTTAATGCACAAGAAGCGGCGTCAAAAACCAATAGTAATATAGCTACTTCATTAGAAAGGCTTTCTACAGGATTAAAAGTAAATAAAGCTAGTGATGATGCTTCTGGTTTAGCAATTGCTGATAAACTTAGAACTCAAGCTACTTCTATTGGTCAAGGTATTGATAATGGTAACTCTGCTGTTGCCTTAATACAAATTGCTGATAAATCAATGGCTGAACAATCAAATATCTTAGATATTGTTAAAGCTAAACTTATCCAAGCTAATACTGATACTACTTCTGATGATGGTAGAGAAGCTATTAGAAAAGATATCGTTAAACTACTTGAACAATTAGATAATATCGCTAAACAAACTAGTTATAATGGTATCACATTACTACAAGATAGTTATGATAGTATGACATCATCAAGAGAACTTAGTTTCCAAATTGGAGGAAGCAAAGATGATATTATGCAAAGTTCATATATTCAATCTAACACAATTGGATTAGGTGGTGGAACAGAAGCTATAGATCAAACTTCAGGAGCAACTACAAGAAATAATATTATTTCTCAAGGATTATCAACTATATTTACTGCAGATGGAACAAATGCTGTAACTCTTGATGGTTATGCAACAGGAACAGCAATAAATGTAAATGTTTCAGGTATTACTGGGGAAATTACATTTAACTCATCTGCTGGAACAATAAGTAATGCAGATACTAATACACAATTGATTTTAGAAACTTTAGCAAATATTGATACTGCAAATGCAGTTTCTGGTGGTAGTGTTTCATTTACGCAAGTTGCAGCTGATGGAACAGAGACAAGTTTAACAGTAGCACAAGCACAAGCATTTACATCTGCTAATGGTACTTTAAAAGCTACAGTTACAGTTAGAGATATAAATAATAACGTATTAGGTGATTTTTCTATTACTTCTGCAAGTGGAGCAGCTGGTATTACAGCAGCTATCACAATCAATGAAGGGGCAATAGTAAATGGAATACAAGCAAATCCATCATTTAATGTTTCATCTGGTACAACAATAGATTTAGGTGGAAATGCGATAAATAGTTTAGCAATTAATAGTACAATTGATACTTATAGTATAGGGTCAATGACTATTAAACAAAATTCCGCATCAGGGAGTATAACATTTGGAGCAACAGCACAAAGTGTTATGATTCAAAATAATAATAGTGCAGTGGGAGAAGAACTAAAGTTAACAACAGGTATTAACAACGATGGTGCAACTGGTACAATATATGGTGGAGGAACACTTTCAGGTTTAAAAGCCTTGGCAACTGGACAGTTAACTAGAATACAAGCAGATAGATATCAAGGTGTAGTTGATGCAGCACTTAGTCAAATGAATATTTATAGATCTGATTTAGGTTCTACTCAAAACCAAATTGAATCGGCAGTTAGAAACCTAATGACTCAAGAGACAAATGTAAAAGCAGCAGAATCTGTTATTAGAGATGTTGATTATGCTGAAGAATCTGCAAACTTTAATAAACAAAATATTATAGCACAAGCAGGAAATTACGCATTAAGCCAATCTAACACTGTGCAACAGAATGTATTAAGATTATTACAATAATAAATAACAATTTATACATTAGATAAAAAGAGAGTTTAAAAGCTCTCTTTTTTTATTGTTATTTATTCTTTAAACTATTTTTAAGAATTGGTATGTAATAATTCTATTTACAAAGTAGGGATCAATTGATTCCAAAGAGTTTCGCTCTATGCTCACTAACCTGAGAATGTTTTCGGTGTGATTTTTCACAATGTGTCATAATTAAAAAGGATTTATTATGAGAATTAATACTAACGTTGCTTCATTAAATGCAAGAGAAGCTGCAACAAACACACAAAATAAAATTACAAGTTCATTAGAAAAACTTTCTACTGGATTAAAAATTAATAAAGCATCTGATGATGCATCTGGTTTAGCAATTGCTGATAAACTTAGAACTCAAGCTAGTTCTATTGGTCAAGGTATTGATAATGGTAACTCTGCTGTTTCATTAATCCAAATTGCTGATAAATCAATGGCTGAACAATCAAACATCTTAGATATTGTTAAAGCTAAACTTATCCAAGCTAATACTGATACTACTTCTGATGATGGTAGAGAAGCTATTAGAAAAGATATCGTTAAATTACTTGAACAATTAGATAATATCGCTAAACAAACTAACTATAATGGTACAACACTATTACAAAGTAGTTATACAAGTGATCAAGGTTCAAACCAACTATCATTCCAAATTGGTGAAAATAAAGATGATATAGTACAATCTGTTTCTATCCAATCAAATTCAATTGGTCTTGGTGGTGGAACAGAAGATTTAGTACAAACTTCAGGATTAAGTACTAGAAATAATGTTATATCTCAAGGTACATCAATGGTTATTTCAGGTGATGGAACAAATGCAATCACTTTAGATGGTGTTGCAACTGGTACTGCACTTAATGTAAATATTTCAGGTGTTACAGGTGATTTAACATTTAATAGTGCAACTACAATTAGTAATGTTGATTCAAATACACAATTAATTCTAGAAAAATTAGCTGCTGCAACTGGTACAGGAAGTGTAGAAGTTAAAGATATTAATGGTAACGTTATTGGAACATTTAGTACAGCAGGTGCTGCTAGTGGTTCTGGTGTAACAAAAGTTGATGGTGCAATTGTTAATGGTATTCAACAAGCTCCAACATTTACTATTGCTTCTGGAGTAACAATAGGATTTGGTGGAAGTACAACAGATACAACAAATATTGCTGGTGCTGCTTTAAATACTTATAGTATTGGTTCTATGACAGCAGTTCAAAGTTCAGCATCTGGAAGTATCACAATTAGTGCAAATGCTCAAAATGTTAATATTCAAAATAACAATACAGCTACTGCTTCTGAATTAAAAGTAACTACAGCAACTGGTTCAATCACTGGAGGAGCAACACTTTCTGGATTAAAATCTTTAGCTTCGGGACAATTAACAAGAACCCAAGCCGATAAATTCCAAGGTGTTGTTGATGCTGCAATTAGTCAACTTAATACATTTAGAGCAGATTTAGGTTCTACTCAAAATCAAATCGAATCTGGGGTTAGAAACTTAATGACTCAAGAGACAAATGTAAAAGCTGCTGAGTCTATTATTAGAGATGTTGATTATGCAAAAGAATCTGCAAACTTCAACAAACAAAATATTATCTCACAAGCTGGATCATATGCAATGAGCCAAGCTAACTCTATCCAACAAAACGTATTGAGACTTTTACAATAGTATTTAGTCTTTTAACTTTTAAAAGTAGTATCCTACTGGGTACTACTTTTTTTATTTAAATATTAAAAAAATCATCTTAAATTCAGCTATCTTTAGAGCTAATATGCTAAAATAAATATAAAAAATAATATCCTATTTAGTTTGCATAAAGATTTAACAAAGGTACATAATGTCACAAAATCAGGTTCAACAATTAGCTATACAAACTTACAATGAAAATCTAGAATATTTTAAACAAAATCATCCTGATATTTACAAAAATCTAGAACTTTATGCTGCTGCTATTGAACTTGGACAAATAGTTCCTGAATTTGAACTTCAATTTTTAAATACTCATTTTGATATTGTTAATCCTAAAACCAAGCAATTTTTATATGTACAAAATTCAAATGATGTATCTAAACAAATTGTTGATGGAATAAACTTTGATGCGACAGTAAATAGCTTTAAAACATATTATGAATTTAAATATAATGACACCGTTGCCAAAACTGCACTTGAACAAGATATTTTAGCCCCTTGTACAATCGGGAATGCACCTGTAATTAATTTTGTAAATAAAAATTTGTCAAATCCACAAAATCTAAAAGAAGTACATAAATTTATAATATTTGGTGTTTTACTTGGAATTCATATTCCTTTAATACACCAAAAACTTAATTCAAAAGTATATTTAATAGTTGAACCAAATTTAGAGTTCTTTAGATTATCTTTATTTGTAACTAATTATGCAAACTTAGCTAAACAAACAAAACTGTTCTTTTCAGTTGCACAAAATGAATATGAATTTAAAAAAACTTTTGAATCCTTTTATGGGGAACTTTTTATATTTAATCATTATTTAAAATTTGTAAATATTTCTGCTGGTTCAGATGTATATATGAAAGTTATTCAAAACTTTTTAGTATCACAACCTCACTTATTATACTCATATGATAGAACATTTTTAAGCCTAAGTAGAACGAATTCATATATTAGCCAAGATTTTAACTTATTAAATATAAAATATAAACAAAACCTAAAACCTTTTGAAAAACCTGTTCTACTTTTAGGTGCAGGTCCATCATTACAACGTAATATAGACTTTGTTAAGCAAAATCAAGATTACTTTACTATAGTTGCTATATACGCTACTATGCCTATTTTGGAGAGAAATGGTATAAAACCAGATATCATAACCCAATATGATGAACAAGATGAAGAAGTTTTAAATACACTTAATAAACTAAAAAATATACATTTTTTTAATAATACAATCTTTATTTTTGCATCCCATGTAAATGCAAAGTTAATGAACTCTTTTCCAAAAGAAAATATTTTTATCTTTCAAGCTATGTTTGAACTAAAAGAGAACTTTGGAATACTAACAAGTCCTAGTATTGGTGAATTATCATATGCCTTATTACTGTTATTTCAAGCAAAAGAACTATATTTATTAGGATTAGATTTTGCAATGGATGTTGAATCAGGAGATACACATATTGAAGGACACTCTGGTTCTAGTGCATTTAATAAATTAAAAGATTTAGAAGATTCTAACGATAAAAATTATTCATTTAGAAAAAATACTATCCTTGTAAAAGGTAACTTTTTACCAGAAGTTAAATCTGTACCTGTATTTAAAACATGTATAGATACTTTTTCTCAATTTACAGAAATGTATAAAGATTCATTTAACAAAGTTTTTAACCTTTCAAATGGAGCTTATTTAAATGGAGCAACTCCGTTGAAAATTGAAGATATTGATTTATCAAACTTTACAAAAAAAGAACCAAAAACTATAAAAGAAGAACTTTTTAATAGTCTTGCAAGTATTAGTGAAGCTGGTTATAATAACAAAGATTTAGAAAAGTTGAACTTAAAATTAAGTGGTGTAAAAAAAATAAAAAAATCCCTTGAACAGTTTCAAAAAATAAAAAAATACAAAGATTTTGAAGAGTATAAGGGACAATTAATAAATCTAATTCAAAATATTTTATTTGAAAAACATCATTGTGAAGATTTACAATCAATTTTGATAAATTACTCATCACATAACCTTCATCATATTTTTTATCTATTTGATTTGGATAGTGAAACTGATAAGAAAAAATATATTTATGAAATAAATAAAAATCTATGTACTCAACTAAATAAAATAGTTGATACTTATGTAATTTCTATATCATATTCAAGTGATGAAAATAGTATTGCACTTAAAAAACTGAATAAATATCTAAAAGAGTATTCAATAAAAAACAGTATCTACTCTGAACCATTTTTCAAAGAATTAGTTGAAACTTCAAAAAAGGGTTATCAACATGAGTTTGAATCAAACTCGATGGGATTTTTAGCGATAGAAGATAATCTTTCAAATAAAGAGTTTATAACTTATATAAAAGAGATACTTAAAAAGTTTCCAGAAGTTAAACTCAAGCTTTTTTACTTCTTTGAATTTCAAAAAATACAAGCACAATTTATTTTTAAACAAGAGCTAGAAAAAGTAGAAATCATAATTCCCCACAATCTTACACAAATAGCAAATAGTGTAGAGTTTTGGCTAGAAACTTATGACCATACTACAAATATAAAAAAACTTGATGATATAATTTTAAATAATTATGAAAATATCTATTCTGCTATGTTTAGTAAAACAAGCTATGATAAACTGTTAACAATCCAAGATAGTAAAGAAACAATTGTACCTAAAAAATTTATTTTAGCAAAAGATATAGAAAAAGAGTTTATGCTACCAAATTCAAATTATTATGTGTTTGGAAATAGTTTAAAAGACAATATTGATACTGATTTATTAAAAGAAAAATACCTAAAAGAACACATTGGATTTTTTGCTTTTAAAGAAAATCTACAAAAAGATTTTATCAATCACATAATAAATATTTGTAATAAATTTCCAAATATTAAATTTTCTGTTTTTTATTTTGATGAAGAAGTGGTAAAGGAATTTATATCAATTTTTGTAGCTGTTGCAAATAGATTTCAATTTATCACGCCAAAATCTATCTATGATATAGCTGATAATTGTGAAGTTTGGGTGCAAGCTGAAACCAAAAATCAAAGCTTCTTATTTTATAAAATATATGATTTTATATCTAAAACTATCAATATACACCCAATAGTTTTAGATGAAAAATACGAGCTTAAAAACAGCTCAGAAAACTATTTAGAAGCTATGCTTGAAAACTATGAAGAGACTATTTTTGCAAAATCATTAAATAGTACACTTGATGAACAAAGGCTACAAAATACAAATCCTGAAGATAATATAGGTTTCTTAGCTACTAAAGATAATCTAGAAGACAATGAATTTATCAAACTTATGACTATACTTTTTGAAAAAAATTATGATACTAGGTACAAAGCATTTTATTTTACTAAAGAACAAAAAGAAATAACATCAAAAATATTTGAAAACTATATAGATAAAATTGATTTTATAATTCCTACCAATCTTTATGATATAGTTGAAAATATATCTACGTATATCTACTCTTTTATAAGCTATAAAAAACCGAAAACTACAAATTATCATAATGTATGGCAAATACTAAATAAAACAAAAGCAAATTTATTTAAACTTCATTTGCAAGATGAAATAAAAAATGAAAACATGTTCTATGATAGTATTGATTTAGTTGATGATAATAAAATGTTGTTTGAAAAGTCTATAGTTTCTAAGATATTTATAAACACTGAAAAGTTCAATGAATATTGCTTTATAAATAGTTTAAATCAACCTGTAAATGAAGAAATAAAATATTCTTATTGTCTACCAAATACTATAGGATTCTTTGTAACAAAAGAGAATATTGAAAATAAAGAATTTATGCGTTATATAGATGAATTAAATTCCAGGTTTAAAGATTGTATAGTAGGATTTTCCTTCTCTGATAATGTCATAATAAATAATTTACATACAAAAAAAGTTACAAATATTAAAGACCTCCCTTCTTGTTCAATTTTTATTCCAAATTTAGAAAATTCATTTGACAAAATAGTTTTAAAGTACATAAAGAATAATTTTAACAATATACATACTATACATACGAGTTACATTAATAAAAAGTACAAAAATATTTCTTATGAAGAATATAATAAAAAAGAAGGGTTCTTTATGAAATATTTAAATAATGAAAAAAATTTACTAAAATTAAACTATAAAAAAACTGAAATTGTTGACAATAATTATTTAAAAACTTTAATTCAATACACTAAAGATAATTTTGTATTTACTCCTGTAAGTAAAGAGACAGAAATATATGAATTTTTATGTTTTCATGAAATTGAAAATTTAATACAAGATATTAATTATATTAAATATAGACAAAATTTGAAAGATAAATTAGCAAATATTTATCTGATTTTTGTAAAGGAAATAAATGTCCTATAATAAACTGCTAATTGAAGAATTAGAATTTTTTTTAAAATCATCTTGTAATACCGAGCAATTTTTTAATAAGTTAAGTCCTTTGATTAAACATAAAAATTTTTTGATGCACATTGCTGCTCCTAAAACTGGTAGTACTTGGCTAACATCAATGATAAAAAACGACTTAAATTTTTATACTTCTCAACTTGTAATTGATTATGATAGAAGAGAACAAGAAATTCAACTTGAAGCATTTTATAAAGCATTATTAAAACCTGAAATTAATTATTTTTTTGGACATAAACATACTAGATTTTCAGAATATACAAAAAACTTCATTGAGTACTTCAATGTTAACGTAATTTTACAATGTAGAAATATCTTTGATACAGTTATATCAGTAAAAGACCATTTAAATCAAACAAAAGAAAATGGTTCAATGTCAAATGTACCAAAAGATTTTTACAATTGGGCAGATGAACAACAAATTGATTTTATAATTGATACTTTAATTCCTTGGTATTTTAACTTTTATTCATCATGGTTTGAATATATAAAAGAAAATAAAAATATTTATTTAATTACGTATGAAGATTTGTTATTAGATCCAAAACAAGAATTAAAAAAAATATATATAAAGTTCAACTATAACCAAGAATCAATTGAAGAAATTTTATCAAAAAAAAGTTTTACAAGATTTAATAAAGGAATATTAGGAAGAGGTGAAATATTGAATAAATCACAAAAAAATAAAATTGTTAATATATCTAAATATTATAAAAATGTCGACTTTTCTTCTATTGGTTTGTAATATGAAAGTAATAATTTTAGCAGGAGGATTAGGAACTAGATTAGCAGAAGAAACTGATATACGACCAAAACCTATGGTTGAGATTGGTGGTAAACCAATATTATGGCATATAATGAAACTATACAGTCATTATGGTTTTGATGATTTTGTCATTTTACTTGGTTATAAAGGATATTATATCAAGGAATATTTTGCCAATTATTATTTACACCAAAGTGACATCACATTTAATATGTCTAATGGTGAAATAGAAGTTCATAATAATTCAAGTGAACCTTGGAAAGTGACTCTTCTAGATACAGGGCTAGATAGTATGACAGGTGGTCGAATAAAAAGGGCTAAAGACTTTATAGGAAATGAAACTTTTATGCTTACTTATGGTGATGGTGTAAGTGATGTTAATATTAAAGAATTATTATCATTCCATAAATTAAATAAAACTAAAGCAACAATGACTGCAATACAACCAGCTGGTAGATTTGGAGCATTGGATATAAACTCAAATTTGGTACATAACTTCGTAGAAAAACCAGCAGGAGATGGAAATTGGATAAATGGTGGGTTTATGGTGTGTGAACCAGCAGTTTTAGATTTAATAGAGTCTGATTTAACTACCTTCGAACAATATCCTTTGCAAACACTAGCAAAAAATGGAGAATTAAGTGCATTTAAACACAGTGGGTTTTGGCAATGTATGGATACTCTACGTGATAAAATATATTTAAATGAATTGTGGGATAAAAACGAGGCACCATGGAAAATTTGGTAATTCATAATTTATTTAATCGAATATATAAAAATAAAACTGTATTAGTCACAGGACATACTGGATTTAAAGGCTCATGGCTTGTGTATTGGCTTAATAAAATGGGTGCGAATGTAATAGGCTATTCTTTGAAAGCTCCAACCATTCAAAATCATATAGAATTATTAAGTCTAGAAATACCTTCCATAATTGGAGATATAAGAGATTTAAATAAATTAAATGAAACTTTTGAAAAATATAAGCCTGATATTGTGTTTCATTTAGCAGCTCAATCATTAGTTAAATTTTCTTATGAAAATCCAATAGAAACCTATGATACAAATGTTATGGGAACATTGAAAGTATTTGAAACATGTAAAAAATATAATGTAAAAGCTATTGTAAATATCACAAGTGATAAAGCATATGACAATAAAGAATGGATTTGGGGATATAGGGAAAATGATCCATTAGGAGGATATGACCCTTATAGCTCAAGTAAAGGATGTGCAGATATTTTAACTAATTCCTATCGAAACTCTTATTTTAATATAACAAAGTATAAAGATTCACATAATACTCTCCTTGCCTCTTGTAGGGCAGGCAATGTAATAGGTGGTGGAGACTGGGCACAAGATAGACTTTTAAGTGATATTATGGTTTCAGTAAGTCAAAATAAAAAAGTCCATGTAAGAAATCCCAAAGCAACAAGGCCATGGCAACATGTCCTTGAGCCACTTAGTGGATATCTTCTCATAGGTCAAAAACTTCTCGAAGAAAAAGTGGAATTTTCAGATGCATGGAATTTTGGCCCCTCAGATAAAGAAAGTATTACTGTAGAAGAAATAGTTAAAAAAGTTAAAAAATATTGGAATAAAATTGATTATGAAATAAATTGCAATCCAAATCAACTTCATGAAGCGAATATGTTAAAACTTGATTCCTCAAAAGCACACATAATACTTAAATGGAATACAGTATGGAATAGTGAGACTACTATTGAAAAAACTGTTAAATGGTATAAATCGTTTTATGATAAGAAAACTATTTTAACAAATGAACATTTAAAAACTTATATTAAAGATGCTAGCAAAAAAGGAATAGCATGGACAAAAAGTTAAACATAATTAATACTGATTTTAATGGATTATATATAATAGAACCAAACAAATTTATAGATGAAAGAGGTGCTTTTTCAAGAGTTTATTGTGAAATAGAGATGAAAGACATTTTTTGCAAGAATATCAAACAAATTAATCACTCTGTAACAAAAAATAAAGGTACAGTTAGGGGATTGCACTTTCAATATGAACCAAATAGTGAAATTAAGATGGTAAAATGTATTAGAGGAAGTATTTATGATGTTGTTGTAGATATAAGAAAAAACTCACCAACTTTTTTAAAACACTTTACTGTAGAGTTGACTGAAAAAAATCAAAAAATGATACATATACCAAAAGGTTTTGCTCACGGTTTTCAAACACTTGAGGATGATGTGGAATTACTTTATCTACATAGCAATATTTACACACCTGATAAAGAAGGAGCTTTAAATATTAAAGACCCACAATTAGACATAAAATGGCCATTTCCTGTAACTTATCTCTCAAATAGAGATAAAAATCATCCATTTTTAAACCATAAATTTGAAGGAATAGAACTACATGAAATGTAGATTTTGTAAAACAAAACTTAACGATATCTTTGTTGATTTAGTTAATGCACCTGCATCTAATTCATATTTAACTAAAGAACAATTGGATGAACCTGAAGTTTTTTATCCTCTTAAAATATATGTATGTCATAATTGTAAACTAGTGCAAATAGATGAATATAAAAAATCAAATGATATATTTGATAAAAATTATGCTTATTTTAGCTCATATTCTACAAGTTGGCTGGCACATGCTAAAAATTATGTAGAGATGATAACTACTAAATTATCATTAAATAAAGATTCATTGGTTACAGAAATAGCTTCAAATGATGGATATTTGCTTCAATATTTTAAAGAAAAAAATATACCTTGTCTAGGTGTGGAGCCTACAAATAGTACAGCAAAAGTTGCTCGTGAAAAAGGAATTGAAGTCATTGAAGATTTTTTTGGAAGTCTATTAGCTCAAAAACTAAAAAAATCAGATTTAATTCTTGGAAATAATGTATTGGCACATGTACCAGATATTAATGATTTTGTGAAAGGTCTAAAAATAGTATTGAAAAAAAATGCAACGATAACTATGGAGTTTCCTCACTTACTCAAGCTAATAGAAGAAAATCAATTTGACACTATTTATCATGAACATTTCTCTTATTTCTCTTTTTATACAGTTAAACAAATTTTTGAACAACAAGGACTAAAACTATATGATGTAGAAAAACTACCTACCCATGGAGGAAGTCTAAGAATATACGCAACACATAAAGAAAATGATATAAAGACATCACAAAATGTAGAACAACTTTTAAAAGAAGAGCAATCTTTTGGCTTATTAGATATGGGGGTTTATAAAAGCTTTCAAGAAAAAGCCAATAAAGTTAAATATGATTTATTGTCTTTCTTACTTCAAGCGAAAAAAGAAAATAAGACAGTGATAGCGTATGGAGCAGCAGCAAAAGGGAATACACTCTTAAATTATATTGGAATAAAGTCCAATTTAATATCTTTTGTTGTGGATAAATCTCCTTATAAACAAAATATGTATTTACCAGGGAGTCATATTCCTATTTTAAATGAAACTAATATTATTACCTATAAGCCAGATTTTGTTATCATCTTACCTTGGAATATTCAAGATGAAATTGTAGAACAACTTTCATACATTAAAAAATGGAATGGTAAATTTGCAGTAGCAATACCAAAATTAAAAATAATATGAAAAAAATACACTATACAAAACCATCAATCACAGACTTAGAAATTAAATATGCAACAGATGCCGCAACAAATGGTTGGGGGGAGAAATGCTATGATTATATTTATAAATTTGAAGATTTATTTAAGAAGCATTTAAATATAAAATATGCTATGGCAACTTCTAGTTGTACTGGTGCTATGCATATTGGGTTATCTGCATTAGGTATTAGCTATGAAGATGAAGTTATTTTAGCTGATATTAACTGGATTGCTTCGGCTGCACCTATTACATACCTTGGAGCCAAACCAGTTTTTATAGACATCTTGCCTGATACTTGGTGTATAGACCCATCAAAAATTGAGGAAGCTATTACTCCAAAAACTAAAGCTATTATTGCAGTACACATATATGGCAATCTTTGTGAAATGGATACTATTATGAAAATAGCAAAAAAACACAATCTATATGTTATAGAAGATGCAGCTGAAGCTATTGGTTCTATTTACAAAGGAAAAAAAGCTGGAAGTATAGCAGATTTTGGAGTTTTTTCATTTCATGGTACAAAAACAATTACTACAGGTGAAGGTGGTATGTTTGTAACAAATAATAAAAATCTTTATGAAAAAGTAAATATCTTAAACTCTCATGGAAGGAATCCTAAAAATCCAAAACAATTCTGGGCAGAAACTATGGGATTTAAATATAAGATGTCAAACATTCAAGCAGCTATTGGTTGTGCACAAATGGAAAGAATTGATGAACTTATATTAAGAAAAAGAGAAATATTTTTTGAATATCATAATAAATTATCTAAAATAGATGGTTTAACAATGAATCCTATTCCAAAAGATGAGAATACTCAATATGGATATTGGATGCCCACAGTAATCTTTGATAAAAAGTTACGATTTGATAGAGATATGCTTTTACATATTTTTAAAAATAACAATATTGATGGTCGTGTATTTTTTTATCCATTATCAAGTTTACCTATATTTGATGAAAAAAAAGAAAATCAATTAAGTTATTTTATTTTTGAACGTGGCATAAATTTACCAAGTTATCATGAAATTGGGAAAAACCAATTATATAAAACCACTAAAATAATTAAGGATTTTACCAATGCTAACTAAAGAACAAATAGATGAATTTAATGAAAATGGTGTTTTAGTTTTAAGAAACTTTTATAATTATGAAGAAGAAATAAAACCTATTCAATATGATATTTATAATATTATCAAATTAATAATTGAGAAATATAAATTAGACATACCTATGGAAGAATTTAATGGCAATAATTTTGATTTTTCATTAATGGAAATTCTAAAAATCAATAGAACATATATTAGTGAAATATATGATGCAGTTAAAGACTCTGTATCATTTAATAGATTAATATCTACAAGTAAAAATGAAAAAGTTTCTAAAGATGTACTAATGTCAACTTTTGTTGGTGTTGCAAATGGAGGTTCTGGTATTAGAATTGATTTACCTCATGAAGAAAAATTTAGAACTTTTTGGCATCAAGAATATCCTGCACAACTAAAAAGTTTAAAAGGAGTAGTTCTTTGGTCACCTTTAGTTGAAGTTATTCCTTCCCTTGGTCCTGTTGAAGTATGCTTACATTCACATAAAAATGGTGTTTTACCTGTTTTTGAAGATAAAAGTGATTCAAGAATAGGTGCATATACATTAAAACTTAAAAATGAAAAAGAGATAATAAATAATTTTTTTCATGTTGCACCTCTATCTAAACCTGGTGACTTAATATTAGTTAATTGGCTTGTTATTCATCAAAGTGGATTAAATATAAGTAATAAAGCAAGATGGTCAATGCAAATGAGGTATTTTGATTTTTTAGAACCTATTGGACAAAAAATTTCTTGGAAAGGTTCCTTTGCAAAAGGAATAAAATTTGAAGAAATTCATCCAGAACTATTAGTAAAATAGGGATTTTTAATGGTATGTAATATTTGTCAATCATCTAATTCCATTAGCATCTACAAATCTCTTAATGGTTCATTATCTTCACTTTGTGATTTAAATAAAAATAATATTAATGTTTTTCTTTGTACAAATTGTTTACATATTTATACTGATTTCAATATTGAAGAATCAACGTATTATGATTTAAACTATAATATTTTAATAGATACTGAGGATGAAGACCAACTATATAAAACACTAGATAATGGAGAAAAACTTTATAGAACGGAACATCAATTAAATCTATTATTATCTAAATTAAATATTAATAATACTACTAAAATATTAGATTTTGGTTGTGCAAAAAGTAGTACAATGAAAGCACTATCAGAAAGAACTGGTATTAAACCTTATTTATTCGATATTAGTAAAAACTATGAGCAATATTGGAATTTCACATCAAAAGAAAATTATGCAACATACGAAATTCCAAAAGATTGGTTCAATAAATTTTCTGTGGTAACATCATTTTTTTCATTAGAGCATATTAAAAATCCAATTGAAACAATTAAAATGATTGAAAATCTACTAATTTCAGAAGGTAAGCTTTTTTTAATTTTACCTAATCCATTGATTAATATTGCTGATATCCTTGTTAATGAACATTTCAATCATTTTACTCCTAATTCAATTATATATATGTTACAAAACCATGGCTTTTGTATAGAGGAAATTGACACTGAATCATATTTTGGTGCTTTTGTTATTATTGCAAAAAAAAGCAATATTAATTCTCTAGAGTTAAATAATAATGCTCAGATTATAGAAGAAGTTAAAAATTTGGGTAAATATTGGCAAAATATTACAAATAAAGTTTCTTACATAGAATCAAAAATAAATAAACGAGAATTTGCAATTTATGGCTCGGGTTTTTATGGTAGTTTTATATATAGCCAAATGACAAACACTGAAAATTTAAAATATTTTATTGATATGAATCCATATAGATATAAATATATGCTTTTTGAGAAGAATATTATTGCACCCCAGAATTTGCCAAAAAATATAAAAAATATTATTGTTGGTTTAAATCCTAAATGTGCACAAAATACCATAGAAAAATTAAATATTTTTTCAAACGATATAAATTTTTTCTATTTATGATAAGAAGGATATAATGATTACAATTAGAAATTATAAAAACATAGATTTAAATATCTTATATCAAATTAGAAATGATGAAACTTTACAAAAAAATTTGATGTCTTTACCTAAGAAAGAATCATATGATGATGTAGTAAAATGGATACAAATTAAACAGTCTAAAGATATTTTTAAAATTATTTCTATAGAAGAAAGTGATCAATGTATTGGATACATTCAAATTGTTGATATTAATAATTCTCTATTTGGAAAACTAGGAATTGCAATACATAAAAAATACCAGAATTTTGGATATGGTCAAAAAGCATTAAAGATTTTTTTTAATAATTTAAAAGAAAAAACAAATTTAAAAAAGATTTTATTAGAAGTATTATCTACAAATAAAAATGCAATAAAAGTTTATGAAAAATTAGGATTTAAGCAAATTAATATACTTAAAAATCACTTTTTACTAAATGAAAAACTTATAGATGTAATCGTTATGGAAAAAAAGTTAAATGAAAAAAAATAATATTGTAATTTCTCAACCAATGTATTTTCCCTGGATAGGCTTATTTGAACAAATCAGATTTTCCGATATATTTGTAATTTATGATGATGCCCAATTTTCAAAAGGGAGTTTTACAAATAGAGTACAAATAAAAACTAACACAGGTATGAAATGGCTAAGTGTGCCTATCAGTAAATTGAAGTTAGGGCAAAAAATAAATGAAATACAAATTGATAATAAAAAAAATTGGAAACGTTCGCATATTGACTTTTTAAAAAACACTTATAAAAATCATCCCTATCTACAAGATGTCCTATCAATTATTAATCATATTTACTCTAATCCATATAATACAATGTCTGATTTAAGTACAGACTCTATCAAGGTTATTTTAGAATATTTTGAAATTGAAAGAAAAATATTATTTTCCTCAAGCATGAAATTAGAATATACAAATAGTGATAAAGTTTTAGAGATTGTTAAATTATTAAATGGAAATGTATATATTACGGGACATGGCGCTAAAAATTATTTAAACCATGAAGATTTTGAAAAAAATAATATAGATGTAAAATATATAAACTATAATTTACGTATTTATCCACAAAAATTTGAGACATTTACACCTTATGTATCAATATTAGATTTAATTGCAAATGTTGGGAAAGATGGATTAGAATATTTTAATTCAGTTACTTTAAATTGGAAGGAGTTTATAAATGACAGAAATAGAGAAATTTAATAATGAGAAACAATGTAATATACAAAAACAAGAAGACTTAAAATATTTAGGAATAAATTTTCTAAATAATATTGCACAAACAAAATATTCATATAATTTTACTTGGTTAGGAAGACCAATAATTCAATTCCCACAAGATACAATAGCTCTTCAAGAGATAATCTGGGAAATAAAACCTGATTTAATTATAGAAACAGGTATAGCACATGGCGGTTCACTTATCTTCAGTGCTTCTATGCTTGCACTTTTAGAAGTTTGTGGAGAGATAAATAATGGAAAAGTAATAGGAATAGATATTGATATAAGAACACATAATAGAAAAGAAATTGAATCACATCCGTTAAGTAAAAAAATTGAAATGATTGAAGGATCCAGTATAGATAAAAAAATTATAAAACAAGTGATTGAATTATCTAAAAATGCAAAAAAAATACTAGTATGCTTAGATAGTAATCATACCCATGAACATGTTCTTTCTGAATTAAAAGCATATGCACCATTAGTTACAATTGGAAGTTATTGTTGTGTTTTTGATACAGCTATAGAGAATATGCCAGAAGGAAGTTTCCCTGACAGACCTTGGGATATAGGGAATAATCCTAAAACTGCTGTTTTGGAGTTTCTGAAAAACAATGACTCCTTTGAAATTGATAAAACTATTGAAAATAAATTGCTAATTACTGTTGCTCCAGATGGTTACTTAAAAAGAGTTAGATAATTATGAATAATCCTAAACTTACTATTGGAATGCCAGTATATAATGGGGAACTTTTTATAGAAGATGCATTAAAAAGTTTGTTAAGCCAATCATATAAGAATTTCGAATTAATAATCTCTGATAATAATTCAACTGATAATACAGAAAATATTTGTAAAAAATATTCATTAAATGATCAAAGAATAAAATATATAAAACAACATAAAAATATTGGAGCACATGAAAACTTTATGTTTGTATTAAAAGATTCTGAAACTAACTACTTTATGTGGGCGGCAGCAGATGATTTGTGGGATTCAAGATTTTTAGAAAAATGTATGCAAGCTATAGATAAAGATCATAATCTTGGATATGTATTCTCGAATATTTATAATATCAATATTTTAAATAAAAAATATAGAGAAATACCATCCTTTGTAAAATATTCAGGAGAACCATCTTTAAAAAAAATATACACATACCTTTTGGATGCAGAATTTAATGGTAAAGCAAACTTATTTTATGGTATTTATAACTCTTCTTTATTAAAAGAAATGATAAAAAAACTTGAACATCAAGCTAGCTGGGGTTTAGATATGAACTTTAATCTATTAACATTGTGTTCTACTAAAACATATATTATAGATGATATCCTTTTTTATAAAAAAAGACATGAAAATATAGAATATTTTACATACAAAGATAATATTACATTACGAAATAAGTTTAAAATACATGATTTTTTAGAATATTATAAAACATCTTTATTATTCACTTATAAAAATAAATATTTCCCAATAGTTTTTTTAATAATGACTTATAGACTTTGTGAATTTAGTTTTTTTAAAATTAAAGGTTTTTTCAAATGAATCAACATTTAAACATTATGATCTGTTATGCCCGTTCTGGAGGTACTATTCTAAATAAATGTTTAGCGTCTCTAAAAAATACAATTGTCATTTCTGAAGTAAATCCAATGGGTGGAGGATGGGGCGAACTCAAAGAAAAATCCTATACCACAATAAAAAGCCAAGCTTTAAATTGGTTTAATATAAATATTAAATCTAATGGGTTTAAAAATGAATTAATAGAATTAATAAAATCTTGTGATAATAAACATATTATTATTAGAGATTGGTCATTTGTTAATTTTTCATCTTGTAAAGAAAATCAATATAATCCTCCTTCTAAACTTTTAATATTAGAGGAATCAGTAGATATACCAAACAAAAAAATATTTGCATTTGTAAGAGATTCTATTGATGTATGGATTTCAAGAGGAATGCCTGATACAAATACTTTTTTTAGTGAATATAAAAACTATATTGATTCTTTGATAAAACATAATATAAAAATATTTAAATATGAGGATTTTTGTATAAACCCTGACTTATTTATACAAAATTTATGTGGTTTTCTAGAAATAAACTATTCTAATAAATGGAAAAATTTTCATAATTATGAAAAAGTAAATGGTGATGTTCAATTAAAAGATTCTAGAGCTAAAAGTAGTACAGAAATATCATTAAAGAAAAGAAAAATAATTCCAATTGAAAAAATAAAAGAAGTTGAAAATTGTAAAAACATGTGCCACTGTAATAATCTACTATCTTACTCCATAAAATATTTTAATTAAATTTATTGTATATTATTTTATTTTTTAAAGGATTTTTACTAAATGATTGTGATTAATTTAAAAGGAGGATTAGGAAATCAAATGTTTCAATATGCTTTTGCATATGCATTTGCTAAAAAGTTTAATTCAAATTTATTATTATCAACAAATTACTTTAAACATGATTTGATAAGATCTTATCAACTATATAATTTCAATTTAACCTACAATAAATTAATAAATCAAGATGACTTAAATTTTTTATCAAATAACTTTTTTTTATATGAAGAAAAAAACTTCTGCTATTCAGAAATTAAACTTCAAAAAAGTAACATTATTTTTGATGGCTATTTCCAAAGTGAAAATTATTTTAAAGATTATCGAAAAGAAATTTTAAATGAATTTAAATTATCAACAACCTTATGCTTAAAATCAAAAAAATATCTAAATATTATAAATAATTCACCAATTGCTGTTTCTATTCACATTAGAAGAGGAGATTATATTAGTAATGAAAAAACAAACGCATTTCATGGAACATGCGATTTAAATTATTATAATAAGTCTATAAATTATATTCTTTCTGAAAAAAAAGAAAGAAATGTAATTTTTTTTATTTTTAGTGATGATATTACATGGTGTAAAGAAAATTTCACTTTTTTATCTAAAAAAATATTTGTTCAACTTCCAAATAATTTTGAACATGAAGAACTATACTTAATGAGCCAATGTAAACACAATATAATTGCAAACAGTACTTTTAGCTGGTGGGCGGCATGGCTAAATGAAAATAAAAATAAAATAATTATAGCTCCAAATAAATGGTTTAATGATAAAAGTATGAATGACAAAGACTTAATTCCAAAAGAATGGAAAAAGATGTGAATAAAGCACCTATCATCTCTGTTATTATGCCTGTTTATAATGCAGAAAAATATTTAAAAGAATCAATTGAAAGTATTTTAAATCAAACATTTAAAGATTTTGAATTTATTATTATAAATGACTCTTCAACGGATAATAGCGAAAATATCATTTTATCATATACTGATCTAAGAATAAATTATATAAAAAATAAAAAAAACATAGGTGTTGCCAAATCATTAAATAAAGCTATTCAAAATTCAAAAGGTAAATATATTGCGAGAATGGATGCTGATGATATAAGCCTCACCAATAGATTAGAAATACAGTTTAATTATATGATTGAAAACCAAAATATTGATATTTGTGCTAGTTGGATTAATCATTTTTCTAATGGAAATGAAAGAATTATAAAAACAGTAAAATCAAATAAAGAAATCAAAACTCTATTACTTTTTTATAACCCTATCCCTCATCCAACTATATTTATGAAAAAAGAGATATTTACTAAATATAATCTAAGTTATTCTAATACTTTCTCAAAAGCAGAAGATTATGAATTATGGACTAGAGCTATTATTTTTTGTAGATTCTCAATCATTCAAGAAACATTACTACTTTATAGGATACATACTTCACAAATTAGTAAAAACTTTGCTGAATTACAAAAAAAACAAATAATTCAAATAAAGAATAATTATATGCTTAGATTATTCAAGAAGGAAGATATAAAAGAAATCTTACATTTTTTTAAAAACTCCAAAAAGATTAAACTAAATAAGCTAAATTGGCTGATATATTTAACCAAAAAATACAATTTGGATATTAAAGTTTTAATACATAGATTTAAGTTTTTAAACAAAGACATACAGTCCCATTATAAAAATAATTTAGATTTATATATCATGGATTTAAAAAAGATCCTAAAAGTTCATCACAAAATAGTCATAGTAGGGTATGGAAGCCTTGGTCAAAAAGTACATAATGAATTAAAAGAACAATATAATATTTCTCATATTGTTGAACAATGCAGCAGTAACAATAATACTAACTTATTTTTAAAATCAATATACTCTTTAAGCCAAGACAATTATTTATTTATTAATACCATATTATCTGAAAATACACATGTGCAAATTAATACTAAAATACAAAAAAAATTTATTAATTCAGAAATCATTACTCTATATTTTTAATAATACAAGTATCTAATAGTATTTATAATAAAATTATAAATTTAATAATTTTATATATTCATCGTAATATTTTTGGGCCATATTTTTTGAACTAAATTTTTGAACTAAATTTCTTTTATTATTTTTTCCTTCTTTTAAATATCTCTTTTTTATACAATTAATATATACTTTTTTAAAATTTTTCTGATTCTTTACATTGTCAATAACTAAACCATTTTTATAGTTTTTAACAATTTCTTTCATTCCCCCATTGTTAGATACAATTGATGACATACTAAAATAAAATGTTTCTATTAATGCTAAAGGCAATCCTTCAGTAGTAGATGGCATTAACAAAATATCTATATTTTTTAAAAACTTAAAAAGACTATCCCATTGAACTTCACCATGAAAAAATACACTTTCTTCCAAATTATATTTTTTAATATATCTTAGCAATTCTCGTTTATAACCATTTTCAAACATATAACCACCAAATAAATGTAGTTTTGCAGTCAAATTTTTCATACGTAAATATCTTATCAATTTTAAAGAATACAACTGATTTTTTAATGGCATGATATGCCCTACTTGAGCAAAACTTATCTCATTACTTTTTCTTTTATAAAAAGGATTCTTAGGAAAAGCTTCATAATTAACACCATTGTAAATTACGCTTGTATTTATACATTCTATTCTAAATAAATATTTTTCTACTTCATTAGATACAGCCACTACTTTAGAATGATTTTTATAAAAAAAACCTTGTTCTCTCAATCTTCTTTTAGCTGAAATTTTTGCATAACCACTATATTTATGTTCTTTTACTTCTACATCTTCTACAGAATGGCAGGTTGATATGACTTTTAAATGATTATTATGTTCACATAAATGTTTTCCTATTTCAAAAGACTTATGTTGGTTAAGATGTAAAATATCATATTTATTTATAATATTTGACAAATTTTTTAGTTCTTCAAATGCCTTGTCATAACTTTTGTACTCAATAAATTTAACATTAATGGAAGTTAAAAGATTCTTATAATTATCCTCTCTAGACTGAAATAAACTAATAACTAATATTTCTTGAACTTGACTTACAATATTTTTAATAATATTGACAATAACTGTATTGGGTGAAATTATATTTAAACTATGTAATATATAAACAATTCTCATAATTTTATATCCATATATTATAGTCCTCTCATGTTTAAATAGTTAATTATAAAGTTACTAATAGCTTTTTCCAATTGTTCATCATCTTCAATATTAATACACTTATTGTTAATATAATAGTATAAAAAATTTTTAATTTTGATTTTTTCCTCCTCATATAAATAGAAAAATGGTTCCTTTTCAATTTCTTGTAAATTTTTAACATTTCTTGTCACACCCATATAATCAGATTTTCCAAATGTTATGACAGGTTTTAAATGTAATAGTGCTTCAAAGCCAACTCCAGAGTTGATTACATATACAGTTTCACATTTAGCTATTGCATTATGTATTGAACCATCATATATTATAACTTCTTCTTTATTTTCATACTTTAAAAGTAACTCTTTTAAAGTATTACTTGTACATCTAGGATGTCGTTTTATTACCAAAGGTATATTATGCTTTTTTACTATTTTTATAACGCTTTCTATAAGTTTTATTGGTTCAAAGTAACTATGTAACATTACAGTATCATTTATTGTTTGAAGAGGGAAAAATATAAATTTCTTTGGAAATTTATATTTTTTTATATCTTTTTGTTTGTATTTACTAATATTAGAATAAATATACTTTGTTACAAGTCTTGCAAAAAAAACTTCTGACTCTTCCATTGATATATTCTTAAGTATTTGATTTATATTAATATTACAAAACGAACTCCACCCACTATATCCATTAGTATCAAAACTAATCATTCCTTGAAGATAAGATTCCTTCCAACGAAAAATTTGTGGGTTAGTATCTCCTACTGAATGATATGATACTAACAACCTATCTTTTTCTATGTTTTGAGGATCTAAAAATTGTATTTTAAGCATCTCTTCTGCAGAATGACTTTTATTTGTTTTATAAATATATGGTTTTATAAATATTTGTATATTATCATTTTTGTACAAGTAGTCAAATACTTTTTTAGAAAATAAATAGTTAATATCATTTTCATCATTATTTTTTGGGAGTTTATCTATTTCAATTGTTAGTCCAAAAGGTATATAATTTTTTGATAATGAATAATCTATTATATAACTATTCATATTCTTTTCTTGAAGATATTTTACAATATCTAATACATGATTACCCCAAATAATAATTAAAGGGTTATCCAATATTTCAAATTGTACAGGAGATGTAATTAAAATATCTTCATAATGAGAATTGTGAAGTTTAACATTAATATCAATAATATAACTAATCTTATTTTTAATCTCACTACATTCTTTTATAACTCTTTTTGTTATTTCTGACATACCCCATATAAAAACTTCACCATTATAGTCTAAAATTCTTTTTATAGTTTGTTTGTGATTTAAATACAATCTTTCTAACCTTCAACAAGTATAATATAAACAATATTCTAATATAATTTTCATTAATAAATAATTTTCGTTTTATTATATACATACTTTGAAAGGACGATATAAATGTCAAGAATATTAGTTACGGGAGGGGCTGGATTTGTAGGAAATCATTTATGCAGAAAACTTCTAAAGGAAGGACATGAAGTTTTATGTCTAGATAATTTTTTTACAGGTTCTAAAAACAATATACTTGACCTTTTAGGAAATTCTTATTTCGAATTAATTAGGCATGATATACAAACACCCATACTTCTTGAAGTTGATGAAATTTACAATCTTGCTTGTCCGGCAAGCCCAGAAAGTTATCAATACGATCCTGTAGCAACAACTCGAACATCAGTATTAGGTGCTATAAATGTCCTAGATATTGCTAAAAAATGTAATGCTAAAGTATTACAAGCAAGTACATCAGAGATCTATGGAGATCCCAAAGTTCATCCTCAGACCGAAGATTATAGAGGAAATGTCAACACAATTGGAATTAGAGCATGTTACGATGAAGGGAAAAGATGTGCAGAAACATTATTCTTTGATTACAAGAGACAATATGATATTAATATTAAAATCATACGAATTTTTAATACATATGGTCCTTATATGAGTATAAATGATGGAAGAGTAATAAGTAATTTTATTGTACAAGCATTACAAAATAAAGATATTACAATTTATGGAGAAGGTAATCAAACTAGAAGTTTTCAATATATAGATGATTTAATTGATGCGATGATTATAACTATGAGTAAAGATAAAGAATTCAGTGGTCCAGTAAACATTGGAAATCCAATAGAATTTAGCATATTAGATATTGCAAAGAAAATTATTAAATTGACAAATAGTTCTAGTAAACTAATATTTTTACCATTACCTGCCGATGATCCTACTCAAAGACAACCCAATATTGATTTGGCAAAAAAAGAATTAAATTGGGAACCGAAAATAATGTTAGATGACGGTCTAAAAAAAACAATTGACTATTTTAAAAGAATTATATAATGTTAAATTCAAAAATACTAATTTCAGTTATTATTCCAATGTACAATGCAGAGAAGTTTATTGAAAAAACTATTCTTAGTATTATTAATCAAACGTTAAAAGAAATAGAAATAATTGTTGTTGACGATGCTTCAACAGACCAAAGTTATAATATTGTAAAGAATCTGTCAAATATCTATCCTAAAATTATACTTATCAAACTAAACGAAAATTATGGTAGTCCCTCATACCCTAGAAATGTTGGTGTGGAACATTCAAATGGTAAATATATTACTTTTGTAGATGCTGATGATACAATTGAAAATGTTATGTATGATAAAATGTATAAAAAGGCTATAAAAGACCATAGTGATATAGTAATTTGTGGCTATAAAGAAGTTGATGAAAATGGTGATATATTAAATAAAAAAGAATTTGATGACAATTTCTTAAATTTTTCAGATATTTTAGAAATGAATATTAATCCTGCAACCTGGAATAAGATTTATAAAAAAGAATTATTTACCAAATATAATGTTAAATTTCAACATAAAATTTTTTGTGAAGACTTAGGAAACACCCATGAGTTATTCTATTACTCCAAAAAAAATAGTTTAGTAAATGAACCACTGTATAATTATTTAGTAGCATTGCAAGGTGCATCTCAACAAAAAATTAATAAAAAGTATATAGATGATATTTTTAAAGCATTAGAAACAAATAAGTTATTTTTAATTCAGAACAACATCTTTAAAAAATATTTAGTTCATTTTTTTAGAAGATATGTAAAACAACTATTAACAATTGATAGAAAACTAACTGAATGTAAAAATGATAATTTAAAACTATATTTTAAAAATTTACTTAATACTGAGAAATTCTTTATACCTACTGATTTAGAATATTTATTAAATAGTGATAAATTATATTTTAGTAAGTATTTTTCTATTTTAAAAATTAATCACATAAACTACAAACAAAAATTTATTACAAAAGAAATATTAAATTTTTTAGGCAATATTGAATCTTTAAGTTTTATCAACTTACAAATGGCATTATTTGAAATTTATCTAAAAAAAGAAAAAGAACTCTTTATTTATGGATATGGAGCTCCTTTTAAAGTAATTGAACAATTAGTAAATAAATTAAATTTTAAAATTCTTGGTGTAATAGAAACTGAAAATAAAAATAGAACTATTAATTATCCTTATGGAAATTTGAAAAAATTCATCTCAAAAATAAACAATAAAAGCATACTCATCATTAGTGAAACATTTTATGATGAAATATTACATCAAATTATTGAATTTAAAAAAGAACATTCATTTAACTTAAATATAATTAATGAGAAATAAGCCTTTTTTTAAACACTCTTTTTATGAAAAATCTAAACATAAAAAAATATAGTTTAGTGGATATACTTCAATAACTTTTAATAAAGGAAAGAAAAATATGAAAACTTTTATTATAAATCTTAAGTGTGATATTTATAGAAAAAGACATATGCAAAAAATTTTAGAAAATACTAAATTAGACTATGAGTTTATAGATGCTATTTACGGTAAAGAATTATCAAATATTGATAATTATATTAATCACGGTAAAGAAAAATCAATTAAACTTATAGGTAGACCATTAATTCCAGGAGAAATTGGATGTATTTTAAGTCACCAAAGTATTTACAAAAAAATAATAAAAAATAATATTACTCATGCCTTAATTCTAGAAGATGACATAAATATAGATAGGGACTTGGAGCTTATCTTAAAAAGTTTTAATTATACAGAGCTAATTTTTGATATTGTTTTAATAGGATACCACGGGATAAAATCTAGAAATGATCTAAAATTAAATGGAGACTTAATAGAAAATATAAACAAAACTAATTATTTATTATTCAAGTGTAAAGAAGATGCACATGGAACATATGGTTATATCATTAGTTTAAATGGTGCTAAAAAAATCTTAAAACAATCTAGTGAATTTGATTTACCTATTGACCATTATACTGGTAATTCTAATTTAAATAATGTATTGTGTATATATCCTCAACTCATAAATATTAATTCAACTTTGTCGGATGATAGCTTATTATCAATTGAAAGAAAAAATATATGGGAAAAGATTAAAAAAGAAGAATTTACTATTAATTTGGAAATTATTTCCTATAAATTAAAAAATAATACTAAAAAGATTATTATTTATGGGTTTAATGATTTTGCAGAGGAAGTCTATAAAAAATTTTATGATAAGATAGCAATTATTATAGATAATAATAAAAATGGACTTTTAATAGATAATTTAAAAATAAAAAATTTAGATACATTTTATAAAGAAGTGACAAATGTTGAAGATTTTATATTTGTCATAACAGCTCTCAATAAAAAGACTGTAAAAGATATAAAAGAATCAATCGAACAATTGTATAATAAAAGTAAAATTATTTCAATTCATACTACAATTTAGGAGAAAAATATATGAACAAAAAAAACCTTTCGGAATTAAAATATTGGCAAAATAGATATGATATTGAAAACAATTACTTTCAAAATAGTTGGTTTAAAAAAAATATGTTAAGAATGTCAGAGGAAGATGAAAACTTTTTTACAGATAAAGTTGTTGCTGATTTCGGATGTGGTCCAAGAGGTAGCTTGGAATGGATTAAAAATTCAAAAGTAAATATAGGAATCGATGTAAATACAGATTTATATGCCGATAATTTTAAGAATTCCATTATTAATCATAATATGTTATACGTAAAATCAACAGAAAATGTAATTCCTATTCCAGATAATTATGTAGATATTTTATTTACTATTAATGCAATAGATCATGTTAATAATTTAGAAATTATGGTTAATGAATTGATAAGAATTTTAAAACCAAATGGAATATTTGCCGGCTATTTCAATTTAGAAGAACCAGCCAGTGATTGTGAACCACAAAGATTGACAGAGGAATTAATTAGTAATTTATTAGAAAATAAATTAAATATTGAAGTTTATAAAACTTCAATCATTCCTAAAGCACCAAATGATAAATATGATGCATTACATGATGAAAAAGAATTTGAAAAATATACTAAAGGAGATATTGGTTTACTATGGATAAAAGGAACAAAAAAATAGACCCATTAGTATCTATAATTATTACAACATATAATCGTTCTAATTTTTTAAAAAGGGCTTTAGATTCAGCTATAACTCAGACTTATCAAAATATAGAAATTATTATAGTGGATGATGCTTCATCAGATGATACAAGTCAAATTATAAAAGAATATATGTCTAAAGATAAAAGAATTGTATATTTAAAAAACCCTATACAATCAGGAGCAAATGTTTCAAGAAATAAAGGTATAAAATATGCAAAAGGTAGATTTATAGCAGGTTTAGATGATGATGATGAGTTTACTTCTAATAGAATTAGTCTTTTAGTAAATAATTATGATAAAAACTTTTCTTTTATTACTTCAAATAATATCATTGTTCAAGATGGACATTTTATTAACACAGAATATAAAGAAATTGTTAGTCTTAAAGATATGTTATATAATAATGTAATTGGCAATCAAGGTCTTATTGAAAAAGAAAGACTACTTAGTGTTGGACTATATGATAATAAATTATTGGCATGTCAAGATTATGATATGTGGATGAAACTTATACTTAAATATGGTCATATAAAAGTTATCAATGAAATCACTCAAATTATATATCTAGATTCAAGTTATACAAGAATTTCAACAAACTCTAGAAAAAAATTTTTAGGCTATTTTGCTTTTTATAAAAAATATAAATATCTGATGTCTGAAAAATATAGAAAATTTCACCTAATAAGAATCTATGATATAAAAAGTAAAAATACAATTGCATGTGAATTGGCAATAAAATTGTTAATAAGTAAAATAAAAAGTTCTAAAATAAAAAGTTTTTCAATATTTGGCATAAATTCTATTTCAATTGAGATTATTAAATTTATGAACAATAATAATATAAAAATTAACTATTTAATTGATTCAAATAAATTTGGCAAAAAATTTGATACATTTACAATAACAAAATTTGAAGATATCTTAAATCTTGAAACTAATTTTATCATTTGCTCTGTGTCGAGTTATGATGAAATAAAAAATATGATTTTAAATAATATCGAAGAAAAACTTCTTAATTTAATTCACATATAAATTAAAATAATTTTCAAAAAACTTTTCTAATGTAAAATTTTTTAAAACTTTTTCTCTAGCTTTTCTTTGCATTTTAACTAATACATCATAATCAGAATAAAATTCCATTATTTTATTTTTTAGTTCTTCTATATCTCTATTTTTTACTAAATAACCATCAATACCTTGTTCTATTATTTCTGGTATACCTCCAGTTGCAAAACCTATATTTGGTGTACCACTAGCCATACTTTCCAAAACAGAAATAGGAAAATTATCAGCAATTGTAGTATTTAAAAATATATCTGCACTTGAATAATACTTATTTAATGTTTTTTTATCTTCAATATATCCTATTTGAATTTTATGGAATTCTTCTAATTTTTTGCTAACTTCTTCATCAATTTTTCCTATCATCAAAATTAAAGGATTAATTTTTTTAAGTAATTTAATTGTTTCAATAGAATAAATTATACCTTTGTATGGATTATCAAAACTACTTGATGATAATAATATTATAAATTTATCTTGAGGTAATCCTAACTCTTTTCTAATAATATCTTTTTCATAAGCCTTAAATAGGTTAGTATCAACTCCATTGGAAATGACAATAGGATAACTCTTTGTATATCCTGTAGAATAAACTAAATCAGCTAACCATTTAGAAGGAGTAACAAATTGAATATTACTATTTTTCAATACATGTTTTTTTATGCTATGAAACAAAAAAGATAAATCAATGTTTTGCCCTAAAGGAAATTGCCCTAATTGTGGACAATTATAACAGATGCTTTTATATTTAGTACAATCCAATGGATTTACACACCCACCTGTGATAGCTGTACAGTCATGTAAAGTCCAAATTATTTTTTTATTTTTATCACTCAACCATTTTAAAGTTAATGGCGATATAGCAGAAGAAATATCATGGAAATGAAAGATATCGTAATCTTTTTTTATATCATATTTTTTTATTACTTTTTTCTCAAAAGGGTATAATTCCTGAAATCCTACACTTCTTAATCTATGATATATCCACTTTTCTTTTGATGTGTACAAAGGAATTATCTCAGTATATTTACTACTTCTTGCAAAATGATCAACATTTACATTATTTTTTTTTAGTAAATTTACTAAATCTTCTGCACATCTTCCTCCACCACCGCCTAATCTATCAGATTTACTTAGTATCGCTATATTCATAAACTTTCTTAATTCCAATTAATTTTTCTTTTAAATACTTACTATAAACATTTTCAAATATTTTTTTGTTTTCTTTATAACTTATAATAAAATTTTCTACATCATAAACTATATTCAAAAACTTATCTATATAAACTTTTGTTTGTGAATTTTCTAATGTTAATTCCTTTACATGATTAATATACTCAAAATTAATATACTCATCATTACACTTTTCAACTACTTCATTTTCAAAATAATTTTCTAAAAAGGCACTAATATTTCTATAGTTTTTATCTTTTATTTTATCAAAAGATATTTTTCTTTCTTTATCAATTTGTATTGCTACATTTTGTTCACAATTATAAATATTCTTATCCTGTTTCCCAAAAATATTATTACTAAAATCATCAATACAAGCCAATACAGTTACTGCTATTTGTGGGACATCTTTAAAATTAGCAAAATAAATAATATCATTTAAATCATCAAGAAACTTATTTACAAATTTTTCATATTCTTCTTTAGAAGCATATTTAGAAAAGAATACCAATCTATTCCTATAATAATAATACTGTTTAAAAGTATTTAATAAAAGTCTTCCCCCACCCTTATGCCAAACAATAGAATTTGTTATTGCATGAATTTCATAATTATTTAGTCTAACTCTAGTTGACCAATCTATATCATCCCAATAAATAAAATACTTTTCATCAAATACTCCAACTTTTTTTAATACATCTAGCCTAGTCATAAAACAACATGCTGGAACATAATCACACTTTACAGAATCTGGTAGTTCTTCTTTTACAAACTTTTTATCTTTGTAATTAAGCATGAATTCAAAGTTTTCAAAATCTAAATTTGCTCCAACCTCCTGTATTATTTCAGGTTCATCCATTTTTAAAATAGTTGCACCAACAACTCCAACTTTTGGATTTATATCTAAATAATTTTTTAAATTTATAAATGTTTTTTTATCAACTGTTGTATCGTTATCTTGAATACAAATATAAGAATACTCATTCTTTATAGCATAATTCATTCCTGTAGCAAATCCACCTGCTCCACCAGTATTTTCTTTATTTTCAATCAATATAACATTTTGAAACTCTTCCTTAATCATCTGAACACTTCCATCAATAGAAGCATTGTCAACTACTATAATGTCATAACTAATACTTGCAAAATCAGCATCTAAAATAGAATTTAAACAGTCTCTAATATACTCTTTTTTATTAAAATTGCATATCACTATTCCAAGTTCTTTAGACATCTAGTTCTCCTTCTTTTTCAACTGCATATAAAATTGTCTCATACCATCTATCTGAATGATGTCCTAAATAAAAAGTATAAGAGGAACAAATCTCATGTAGATAACTTGGTATATTCCATAAATCATCATATTTATGATATACAGCAATAGCTAATTTTGGTTTATATTTTTTAATAATTTCTTTTGCTCCAAATATAGCTTCTTTTTCAGCCCCTTCAACATCAAGCTTTATAAAATTTGGTTTTACATTGTTTTCATTACAATATTTATCTATAGAAGTTGTATTTATAATAACATCTCCATCTAATTCAATTCTTGCACCTAAAGAACAAGCCTTTTCTGAAGATGAAAATCTCAAAATACTATCTTCTTTCCATAAACCAAATTTATTAATTTTTATTTTATTTTTTGATTCTTTACAATTTTTTATTAATTCTTCATAATTCTTATCTTCTGGTTCAAAACAATGAATTTCCAAATTACTAAAGTTTTTTCCCACTTCAAAAACAGTATCTCCATTATATGCCCCACCATCAATAAAAACATCAGCTTCCTCAATTTGTACATTATGATTAAAATATTGTGAATATGGACTCTCTATTATTGAATTAAAAGTCACTCTACTTTCAATCACATTTATTAAAGTATTCTTTGATTTTTCATCATTTAATTTTAAATAAAAATTATTTAGCTTAATTAAATCATCAATAGAAGGATTCATATTAAAAATATCAAACCAGGGGTCTATAATAATTATATTTCCTTTAAATATATTTTCTTCTTTTAACTTTTTAACAATTTCGGGATACCAAGTCGAAGCAATAATTAAATTTGAAATATTATTTGAGAGTTTTTTTGAACTAAAAACTTTCAAATTATTAATTATAGTATTATCTAAATCATGATTATTATCAAAAAAACATTCTACTTCATAATCTAAACTTTGTAGTTTTGTACATACTTTTCGCCCAAAATCACCTGCCCCAAATATTGCATTTGATCCTTCTTTATTAATAAATTTTTGCAAAATATTCATAAATTTAGTTGATTTTTGGATATATAAATTATCTAATGTATTAATTTTGTTCATAAATTTCCTTGTCAAAAACTTCTAAAGCTCTTTTTATTATATCATCCATATCATAATATTTATACTCTGCAAGTCTTCCCACTAAAACTAAGTTTTTAAACTCTTTTGAATATTCTAAATATCTATTATAATTCTCTTGATTAGTAGCTGTAAAAATTGGATAATAAGGTGTATTTTTGCCTATTTTATACTCTTGTGGATACTCTTTTAAAATAGTTGTTTTATCACTTTTTGTAGGATGAATATGTTTAAACTCTGTTATTCTTGTAAACTCATAATCATTTGGATAGTTTACTGTTGCTTTTTCTTGATAATATTCATCTTCAACTGTTTCAAACTTCATTTCCACACTTCTATAAGGTAATTCTCCAAACTTATAATCAAATAGTTCATCTATTTGCCCTGTGTATATAACTTTACCTTCAAATTTTGAATCAAAAAGATAAAAATCTTTTTCTTTTAAACTACATACTTCATTAAAATCTGTATTTGTCATGATTTTTATATTTTTATAGTTCAACATCTTTTCTATCATTTTTGTATAACCATTAGCTGGAAGCATTTGATAGTTATCATTAAAATATCTATTGTCGCGTCCTATAAACACTGGAACCCTTGCTGTTACTGCTGTATCCATATCTTCAGGTTTCATTCCCCATTGTTTGGCGGTATAGTTTACAAATATTTTGTCATAAATAAAATCAGCTAAAAAAGTTAAATCTTTATCTTCTGATTTTTTAAGTTCTAAAATTGGTATTTTTGAGTTATATTCAAAGTTCGACAAAAGTTTATCTTCTAAAGCTTTTGCTTTAGATTCTGGGAATACTTCATATAAAGTATTAAAATTAAAAGGTATTGGAACTTTTTTACCATCTATGTAAGCTAGTACTTCATGATTATATATATCCCAAGAAGTAAATTGCGACAGATAATCAACAACCTCTTTATTATCTGTATGAAATAGATGAGGACCATATTTATGGATTAGAATATTATTTTCATCTTTATAATCAAAACAATTTCCACCTATATGATTTCGTTTTTCTATTATCAATACTTTTTTATCAAGTTTATTTGCGATTCTCTCTGCTAATACACACCCAGCTAATCCAGCACCCACAATTATATAATCAATCATTTATTTACCTTTTAAAATCTTTGTTGGTTTTTCATTATCAAAATGACCTCTGATTCCATCAAAAAAAGAGTTTGAAGCAAAAACCAACCTTACCCATTTTTTATCATCATAAAGAATAATATCTTTTATTAAATCAAAATATAATTTTATAGCCAAAAAATATCTTTTATAGCCTTTTCCATACTTAAGTGCAATAAAAACAGAATTTCTAAGCCCAAAATATTTAAGCCAAAGTCTTTCAAATCTTATTCTATTTTTCTTAAACCATAAAAATTGTCGTTGTATTTTTTCTTCTTGACGTTTTTCTTTATGATAAATAACACTATCATTTATCATAAGTATTTTACCAAGAGTAACTAATCTCAAACTATATTCTGTATCATCATGATGTATAAAAAATCTCTCTTGGGGAAGCCCTATTCTTTTTACAGAAGAAATAGGTATAAAAATACCCACAAAAGAAGCCATCTCTATTTCACTTTTTTCTTTTTCATACTCTTTTAAATCAATTGCTTTTTGAAAAGCTGGTAAACAATTTTCATAATCAAAAACTCCCCTATGACCAAAAGCCGAAATAACATTGTTTTCTTTTGTTCCAATTAGAGTTTTAGGTGCATAGGCACTATATTTTGTATCATCTAAATTACTTACTAAAATTTCTAAAGCATCAAGTTCTGGTTCAGCATCATCATCCATAAGCCAAACATAATCATAGCCATTATCCAAAACATACTTTACTCCAAAATAGAACCCACCTGCTCCACCAAAATTTTTTTCTAATCTTTTATAAATAAGCAGTTTATTTTCTAAATATCCATCTTCAACTATTCTTTCACCTGTACCATCTGTTGAGGCATTATCCACCAGTAAAATATCATTTTTAAAAGTTTGATTTAAAAGTGAGTCTAAGCACTCTTTTAAAAGTTCATATCTATTATAAGTAACTACGACTGTACAAATTTTCAATATTGCTCTTTTCTTCTTATCTTTTTAAATCTGTCACTAAAATTTGTTCTCTCCACAAGATTTACTTTTGTAGGTATTTTATAGTTATTTAACTTACCTTTGCAAAAAGCCCGAACTAACTTTTTTAACTCTTTCTTATCAAGCTCTTTTGAACAAACCACATCACAAACAACTGTTTGTCCTGTGATTGCATTTTGCTCACCATATACCATACAATCTTCTATCTCATCCATAGATAAAACAACCGATTCAACCTCAGCTGGTAGAACTTTTTCTCCACCTACATTGATTACTTCTTTGCCTCGACCTATAATTTTTAAATACCCATCTTCAAGTTCTTCAACCAAATCTCCAGTTTTAAACCAACCATCACTTGTAAAAGAGTCCATGTTGGCATTTAAGTAACCTAAAACTTGTGTTTTACTTCTAAGCCAAAGTTCACTTTCTACTATTTTATACTCTTGGTTTTCATCTTCTATTTTCATATATAAAGAATCAGATGACTTGGAACTTGTAGTGCTAATTCCTGTTTCACTTGTACCAAAGGTTTGTAGAAATTTTACCCTTGGAAATATCTCTTTTAGTTTTATAAGAAGTGATTCTGGCATAGCTTCAGTTCCATAAGTTATCATTCGTAAGCTTCGTAAATCATAGTTTAAATACTCGCCAGAGATTAGAATAAGATTTAAAAAGGTAGGACTTGAAGGCAACACCATGATTTTATAATCTTGTATAAGCTCACAAATTGTTTTAGCATCTCTATTTTTAGGAATGATTAGACAAGCTCCCATTGAAAGTGCATTAAAAAGTGTATTTAATCCACCTATATGGTCAAACATAAGAAAAACTAACATATTCATAGCCTTTGCTCTTTTGTCTTTGTATGTGCCTATTAGATTATCAAGATTATGTATCATAGCTTTTGGTTTACCAGTACTTCCACTTGAAAAAAGTACTAAGCCAGAGTTATTGTTATCTTTTAGAGTTTTTATCATCTCATGGGAACTATTTACAGCTAACTTATCTATTTTTATTTCGCCATCGGTTTTTATACTATATTCACAAAATGATTCTTGCATATACTCATTTTGTAGTTTTTCTAAAGTTGTAGTGATAGGTACTATTATGTTTTTATTTTCCCACAAAGCAAAAAACAAAGCAATATTTTCAAAGGAATAATCACCCAAAATAGCGACTACACTTGAAGCTTCTACTTTATCTTCTAATATCTTTTTATACTCTAAGATTTTTTCTAATAAGTTTTCATAAGAGTAACTTTTACCTTCAATTATAATGGCATCGAGTTCTTTATATGTAGAAAATTTATCAAATAAATAATTCATCAGTTACTAACTCCACCAAGATAAATTATTTGCCCTGTTATAAAATCACTCTTTTTACTAATAAAAAAATCAATCACATTTTTTATATCATCAAATTGCCCAAATCTTTTTATAGCTTGTTTTGCCAAAAGCTCATCTATTTTATCTTTTGGAACTGCTTTTATTAAGTCTGTTTGAACTGGTGTCGGTCCTATGGCATTTACTGTTATATTAAAAGGTGCTAACTCTTTTGCAGAGGTTTGGGTAAAGTTTTCTATAGCTGCTTTACTTGCAGCATATATTGCCTCTCCTTCAAGTCTTAGAGCACTTGCAACTGTTGTATAGTTTACAACTTTTCCATACTTTTGTTTCATCATTACTTTTGATACTTCTCTTGTGAAGATAAATGTTCCCAAAAAGTTTGTAGCAAATATTTTTTCTACACTTGATACAGATGTTGTAAGGATATGATTCATAGATGCCATTCCAGCATTGTTTAATAAAATATCTATTTTACCAAACTCTTTTTTTACACTTCTTATCATCTTTATAATTGCTTTTTCATTATTTACTTCTAAAGAAAAATGTCTATAGTTTTCATGTTTTATAGAACTCTCCCCCCTTGAGCAACCTATTACTATCTCACCATTTTCTAAATAGTAGTTTGATAAAGCTTGCCCTATTCCTTTTGATGTTCCAGTTATAACTATAATTTGACTCATTACTCTTCCAAAAGCGATTTAATATAAGTTGTTAAACTCTCAACACTTCTAAAAGGAGAAGTTTTAGCACTCATAGCCTTCTCATCTGCTAAAACAATATCTTTTTCAAATTCATCACTAATTCGCTCTTCTAAATCAGTTATAAAAGATACTAAAGCTAGGGAATCCATAGCATTTGTTCCATACAGTTTTGTTTTACTATTAGGATTTTCAAAATTTTCATTTTCTAGTTCTTCGTTTAGTTCAACTAAAGTTTCACATATTATATTTTCTATTTTTTCTAGCATCTCTTCTCCTACTCTACTCTATCACCCAAAGTATAATCTTTTGTAGCCTTTGTACCTATTATATCTTTTTTATATTTAGGATGTTTGCCATACCCTGGCCTTACACTTTTTATGTTTTCTTGTGAAAAAAACTCACCCTTTTTTATATCTTTACATACATATAAGCTTCTACAAAATCTTCTTTGAGCTTCTCTTTTTTCATCAAGTCTATAATCAACTCTTCCTAAAAGTTTTTCTGTATCTCTTATATCTTTTACCATCTTAGTAAATTCGACCTTATCCATTGAAAACTCACTATCCGGTCCTCCAATAGATTTATCTATTATAAAATGTTTTTCTATAACTCTAGCACCAAGTGTAACAGCAGCTATTGGAGCAGTACTTCCAATAGTATGATCAGAAAATCCACTTATTACATCAAAGGTTTCAGCCATATCTGGTATCATTTTTAAATTTGCCAACTCCATTGGAGCTGGATAAGCACTTGTGCATTTTAAAAGTATGATATTTTTGTTTCCCACTCTTTTACAGATGTTTACCACATCTTCTATCTCTTCATAGGTAGCTATTCCTGTACTTATAATTATAGGTTTCATTTTAGAAGCCACATACTCTACAAGCTCATAATCAGTAATTTCAAAAGAGGCTATTTTGTAAGCACTTGGATTAAACTGCTCTAAAAAATCAACAGAACTTTTGTCAAAAGGAGTTGAAAAAATATCTATATCAAGGCTTCTAGCATAAGAAAAAAGCTCTTCATGCCACTCCCAAGGAGTAAAAGCTTCTTCATAAAGTTCATAAAGACTCTTGCCATCCCATAAAGTTCCACCATCAATCATAAAATCATCTTTTTTACAATCTAAAGTTATGGTATCAGCTCTATATGTTTGGATTTTGATTGCATCAGCACCACTCTCTTTTGCTGCTTTTATTGTATCAAGAGCAGTTTGTAAAGAGCCATTATGATTTGCACTAAGTTCTGCTACTATATATGTTTTATCCGTAGTAAAATCAAACTTCCCTATTTTCAAACTTCAACTCCATCATAAGAAATTATCTCAAAATCAAACTTTTTAAACTGTTTCATCACTCTTTTTAAAAATGGTTTTTCTTTTGCTCTTTCAAACTCATCCTTGCTCATCTTCATAGATATTATTTTATCATCTTCTTTGAAAATATTAAAGCCCAAGTTTTTGTCATAAGATATTGTATTTATATTCTCTTTTTTAACATCTAAAAATATCTCTTCTTTTTGAAAAGTTTTAAAAATATACTCTAAAAAGTAAAGAGGAACTAGAGACTTGATAATAATATTTGCCTCTTCTAAAAAAAAAATTCCCCACTTAATATCTTTATTTATATTAAAAATATTTACTCCACCTATAATTTTATCTTCAAAAATTATGGCAAAAAACTTTTTATCACTATTTTTTAAACCCTTTACAAAGCTAATATGATTTACAAACTCAATAACACCTGTATCTAAAGATACATCTCTTATATACTCTTTGTTTCTTATGTCCAAAAGTTCTCTATGCTCTTCATTTGATAAAAAAAGATAATCTTTTAATACTATTTTATTCATATCTTTGCCTCAAACTTTTCTAAAAAATCTTTTTTTGAAAACCTTTTCATACAAGCATATTTATTCTTTTTTAAATACTTCATCATAAACTTTTGATTTGTAGCTGTTTGTATAGCTATGAACTCTTTATTTAAAAATATTATTTCATGTAAAATTGTACTTGGACTTACTATTGCTAAGTCTATTTTATGGATTAGTTTGGCTACATTTTTACTATTTATTATTAGTTTTATATTTTCAAAATCTTTTATATAAGTTTTTAGGCTATTTATATTTTTATTTGCATGGGTTGTTAGAAGATAGATTTTTATATCTTTTTTCTCTTTTAGACTTTTCAAAACTTTTAATGAAATATTATCAAAATCACTTCCACCAAAGGCTATTAATATTTTTTTCTTTTTTGATTTATTTCGTCTCAAATGTTCATAATACTTAAACTCTTCTCGTATTAAAGTAAATTTTTTACCACATCTTAACTCACAACTCTCTGGCACCAAATCTTTATACTTTTTTTCTTGGGCATAAATATTATGGTTTAATAAAATATCGCAATAATGTTTTTCATAAGTATCATCAAAAACTAAAATTTTCAAACTAGGATTTTGATTTTTTATTTCTTCTTCATAATTATAATCTATCTCATAATGGTCAATAATTAGAAAATCTATATTTAAACTCTTTATCAAAGCATCTAACTCTTCCACATCATTTAAGTTTAATATTTTTAAGTCATAGCCTGCATCTATGATTTTGCTATTTATATTTCCATCCAATTCTTGACAAGCAAAAGTTATATTTGAGTTAAAATATCTCTGCACTAAAACCAAATCCCTCATAATATGCCCAATACCAATTTTGGATGAAGAATCAACTCTAACTAAAATATTTTTCATAAAATTTTCTTTTGTCTCTTTAAAACTTCATATAAAACTTCAGCTCTCTCCCAATCTTCCAAGGTATCAATATCTTGAACTAAATATCTTGGAAGTACAATAGGAATAGAATCTTTCCCAAACATCACATCACTAGATTGTTTATGTAAATTTTTCCAATAAAATTGTCCAGCATCTTGATAAGCTTCTTCCAAGTCTTGACTTCGTTTAGAAAAATTTTCAGGCCAAAACATCTCACATCTGTCATCTTTAATTTTAAAAGTTCTCTGAATAGGAAAAGGCATAGAAGTTGCACTGAAAGAGTTAACAGCATCACTATTTTGAAGTTTTTCAAAACCTTCTTTTAAATATTTTACTTGAAGTAAAGGAGCTGTAGCATAAATGCTACAAACAAAATCATAATTTTCCCCTTGAGATTTCAAATAAGACAAAGCATGGTTTATAATTGGTCCTGTTCCTATATAATCATCACAAAATTCAAGAGGTCGTACAAAAGGAACTTCCGCTCCATATTTTTTTGCAATTTCACTAATAGTTTCATCTTCTGTTGAAACTATTATCCTGTCAAAAAGCTTGGATTCTATAGCTGTTTCAATAGTATATGCAATTAAAGGTTTTCCAAAAAAATCTTTTATATTTTTTTTAGGGATTCTTTTGCTTCCTGCTCTTGCAGGAATAATTGCAACACAACTAATTTGTTTCATACTTACTTGCCAATATGCTATTTTCAATTCTTAAGCATGGAATACCATCGATAGAAGGATACATACTTAAGGCCTCTTCGCTAAAATAGCCATCTTTTGTTTTTATTAGTGGAGTTTTATACCTAGGACAAGCAAAAATGTGGTTATCCTTATTATTTAAATCAAAATTACTTTTTTTGATGACTATTGCACTTGTTGGATTTTGAATATTCAATGGATTTTTAAATATTTTATAATCAACAACTTCATATCCTAGATTATTTGATATCTCCTTTAAATTTTTACAATATCCATGTTCATCCATTCTTCTTTTTTCTTCTTCAGAAGCAATATCATAATCAGGTTCAACCAAAATCACATAATATTTTGCAACTCTATAAAGTTCTTCTATTATCTCTTTTTCTTTTCCCCCATTTGGCTCAATAGAGTGAGCTGTATAAACTACATCTATACTATTATCACAAAATGGCATATTAAACATATCTCCTGTACAAAGTTTTGTATTTTGAAAATTATGTGATTCAAGCCATTTTTTAGCATACTTTACCCTAGACCAACTTATATCAAAACCATAACTTTCAATATCTTTATCTAGGTTTTTTAAAACACCACCCATAGTAGTTGCTTCGCCTATTCCTGCTTCTAAAATAGTCTTAGGATTATAAATAGAAAGTATCACATCTGATATCTCTTTTGTATATTTTTCCAATAAAGGTTTTAAGTTAGGATCTCTCCATTTATTTGTATATGTCCCTGCTTGTAAATCATAAGATAAAGCTATCATATCTTTTGTATTTTGTGTAGTATTATTTTGTGATTTTAAAAATTTAATTATGTTTTGTCCACTATCATATATCTTTTTTATTTGATTAGGTGTTTTCAATTTAATTATCCTTTATTTCCTACTATTTTTAGTATCTTGTCTATAATATAATCTTGTTCTTCATTTGTCAAAGTTGGATAAAGAGGTAAAGAAATAGCCTGTTTATAATAGTTATCCATAATAGGCGTATTTTCTTTTCCATATCCCAAATTTTTATAATATGGCTGTTTATTAATAGGTATATAGTGAAACTGTAAACCTATATTTTTTTCTCTCATTTTAATTACAAACTCTTTTTTATTAGTATCAAATTTTTCAAAATCAATATACACCACAAAAAGATGATAAGCAGATTCATTAGTAAAATCATATATTGGTTTTATGAACTCATATTTTTCTAAAATCTCACAATATCTTTTTGCTTTTTCTCGTCTTTTATCTAAAAACTCATCTAATCTATTTAGTTGAGAAATACCTAAAGCACATGCTATATCTGTAAGTCTATAATTAAATCCCAACTCAGTCATATCATAATGCCAAGGTGCAACTTCACTATTTGCTTTCATACCATGATTTCTCAAAACTAAAAGCTTCTCATAAATCTCTTTTGAGTTTGTAGTTATAGCTCCACCCTCTCCTGTAGTAAAGCCTTTTACAGGATGAAAAGAAAAAGTTGAAACATCACTATTAATACAAGAACCAGCCTTTATACCATCATAACTTGCCCCAATTGAATGAGCACAATCCTCTAATATTTTAATATTATATTTATCTTTTAACTCTTTAAGTCTTTTTTGATCTATGCTAAGTCCTGAAAAATGAACCACATAAATTGCTTTGATAGAAGAATCATTTTTTAATGCTTCTTCACATAAATCAAGGTCTATATTTCCATCTTCTTTAATATCAACAAATATCGGTTTTGCATTTACATAAAGAATCGAGTTAGATGTTGCTAAAAAAGAGTTTACAGTTGTAAGAACTTTATCATTCTCATTTAAAAGTACAAGTGAAGCTAAATGTAAAGCAGCCGTTCCATTTGATACAACAACACAATATTTAGCACTTGTGTATTTACAAAGAGCCTCTTCAAACTCTTTTATTTTTGGTCCCGTAGTTAAATAATCACTTTTTAATGTTTCAACAACAGCTTGAATATCTTCATCTAAAATATTTTGTTTACTATAAGGAATAAAGTTCATTTCAATCATTTTTTATCACTTATTAAAATAAAGACTGTATATCATTTTAATACCTTCTTCTAGCTCAATTTTATGTTTCCATCCCAACTTATGTAACTTAGTAGTATCAGTAAGCTTTTGTATTGTTCCATCAGGTTTTTGAGTATTAAATACTAATTTTCCTTTAAACCCAACAATATCTTTTATAAGTAAAGCTAACTCTTTAATAGATATATCACTACCTGTACCAATATTAATATGAGTATTTTTTATCTCTTTATCATCATTATTAAATGTATCTATAAAATTTCTATTTTCAAGTAAAAAAACACAAGCATCTGCCATATCTTCAGAGTATAAAAATTCTCTTCTTGGTTTTCCAGAACCCCAAATTTCAACTGAATCTTTTGTAACCCTAAATTTTTTAAGATAAATAGTTGCCTCATCCATAGAATTCATATTTAAATCTTTTAAAACTTCATCATACTTTTCTTCATTTAAAAGTTTTGCCAAATATACTTTTCTAATAAGAGCTGGTAATACATGAGATTTTTCTAAATCATAATTATCATTTGGTCCATAAAGATTTGTAGGCATTACAGATATAAAGTTTGTATCATATTGAATATTATAACTTTCACACATTTTAATACCAGCAATTTTAGCTATTGCATATGGCTCATTTGTGTATTCTAAAGGAGATGTTAATAAACTATCTTCACTCATAGGTTGTGGAGCATTTTTTGGATAAATACAAGTTGAACCTAAGAAGAGTAGTTTTTTTACTTTATGAACATAACTTTGATGAATAATGTTATTTTGAATTTGCAAGTTTTCATAAATGAAGTCTGCACGATATGTATTATTTGCAACTATTCCACCTACTTTTGCAGCAGCTAATATTACATATTCTGGTTTCTCACTTTGAAAGAAATTTTCTACATCTTTTTGATTTAGTAAGTCTAATTCCTTATGAGTTCTATGTATTAAATTAGTATAGCCTTTAGAAATTAAATTTTTAACTATTGCTGAACCAACTAATCCCGTATGCCCTGCAATATAAATTTTACTATCTTTATTCAAAATTTTTATTCCTATTCATAATAACTCATAATTTTATATCCACCATCTTTTAAGTAAACATCTTTTGTCATTAGTTTTAAATCACTTTTCATCATATCATTAACTAAATCTTGCAGTTTAAACTCTCTCTTCCATCCAAGTTTTGTTTCTGCTTTACTAGGATCACCTAAAAGCAAATCAACCTCTGTTGGTCTAAAGTATCTTGGATCTACAGCAACAACTTCTTTTCCTATTTCAAGTTGATAATTAGAATTTGAACAAGATACAACATATCCTTTTTCATTTACACCTTCACCTTTAAACTCTAAAATAATTCCAGCATATTCAAATGCCATTTTTACAAAATCTCGAACTTTAGTTGTTTGTCCAGTTGCTATTACCCAATCTTCTGGCTCTTCTGCTTGTAAAATCATCCACATCATTCGTACATAATCTTTTGCATGTCCCCAATCTCTTTTTGCATCTAGATTTCCTAGATATAGTTTATCTTGTAATCCTAGTGCTATTTTAGAAGCTGCTCTTGTAATTTTTCTTGTTACAAATGTTTCACCTCGCACTGGTGATTCATGGTTAAATAAAATACCATTACAAGCAAACATACCATAAGCTTCTCTATAGTTTACTGTTATCCAATATGCATACATTTTTGCTACAGCATATGGACTTCTTGGATAAAATGGTGTTGTCTCACTTTGAGGTATTTCTTGAACTTTTCCATAAAGTTCTGATGTTGAGGCTTGATATATTCTTGTTTTATTTGTAAGTCCCAATAACTTAACAGCTTCAAGAATTCTTAGTGTCCCAGTCCCATCCGCATTTGCTACATATTCTGGTGTTTCAAATGATACATGGACATGACTCATAGCAGCTAAGTTGTATATCTCATCAGGTTGTGTTTCTTGAATAATACGCGTAAGGTTCATAGAATCTGTCATATCACCAAAGTGCAAAATTAAATTTCTATTTTCTACATGGGGGTCCTCATAAAGATGATCTATTCTATCTGTATTAAACAAAGAAGTTCTTCTTTTGATACCATGAACAATATAACCTTTTTTTAGCAAAAATTCAGTTAAATAACTCCCATCTTGTCCTGTTATACCTGTAATTAGTGCTACTTTTTTCTTTGTCATAATTACTTAATCCTTAAAATTATTATATATTTCTAGTCTCTTTTAAAATCATCATCAATTCTAACAATATCATCTTCACCTGTATACTCACCTACTTGTGCTTCAATAATAACTAATGGTAGTTTACCTTGATTTTCAAGTCTATGAAGTTGTCCAGCTTTTATATAAGTGCTTTCATTTGGATTTAAAATAAAAGTTTTATCATCAATTGTAACTGTCGCACTTCCAGATACTACTATCCAATGTTCATTTCTATGAAAATGTTTTTGTAAAGAAAGTCTCGAATTTGGTTTTACAATTATTTTTTTTATTTTATATCCATTTGAATCCTCTAAAACCGTATATGTTCCCCATGGTCTATGCCCAGTTAGGTGAATATTATGAAGTTCACTTTTTTGTTCTTTTAATTTTTGAACAACTTGTTTTACTTTTTGTGAACTTCCTTTTTTTGAAACTAAAATGGCATCACCAGTATCAATAACAATACAATCTTCCATATCTACTGTTGCTATTTTTCTATCATTACCATAAATTAAATTGTTAGTTGAATCTATACATATATGACTATCATTTATTGTATTATTATTGTCATCTTTAGGAAGTTCATCATACAAACTATCAAAGCTTCCCACATCACTCCAAGAAATATCAGAAGGTATTACTTTTACTTTACTTGATTTTTCCATTACAGCATAATCAATAGAATCTTCTTTAATATTTAACATATCATCATGTTTTATTCTTATTATATTTTCTTTATTTGCATTATTAAATGCTATTAAAGAGTTTTCATAAATTTCTGAAGAATAGTTCTTAAGTTCTTCTAAAAATACTCCTGCTTTAAAACAAAACATTCCTGAATTCCAATAATAATTTCCAGCTTCTAAATATTGTGTTGCTACATCAAAGTCAGGTTTTTCATGGAAGGCTTTTACATCATAGATATTTGTTGATTCAATATATCCATATCCTGTTTCTGCAAAAGTAGGAGTTATACCAAAGGTTACTAATTTATTGTCATTTGCAAATTCTTTAGCTTGATTTATAACTTTTTCGTATTCAATTTCATTTTTTATTAAATGATCTGAAGGGGTTACTAAAACTAATTCTTCATTATCTAACCCCATACAAGCTAGTGCAATAGCAGGTGCAGTGTTTCTTCCTATTGGCTCTAAAAGAAATTTATTATTTGTTTTATTTAATTCTTCTAATTGGTCTAAAGCCAAAAAATATTGTTCTGAATTTGAAACTATAAATTGACTTTCACATAATTTTGAGTTTCTCTCAATTGTTAATTGAAATAGAGATTTATTTGAAAATAGTTTAACAAATTGTTTTGGCATAAGTGTTCGGCTTATTGGCCATAGTCTAGTTCCACTTCCTCCACATAAAATTATGTTAGTCATTGTTAGCACCTAAATCTTTTCTATTAAATCTAAAAACTCTTTTTCTTCTAACCATTCACTATTTTTAGTTGAATTATATTCAAAGCCTTGTTCTACTTGAATACCCTTTTCCCCTAAATTATTTTCCATATAATCTCTAACTGCATGAAATTTAATTGTTGGACCTATTACAAAATGGTCATCAAATTCTATAGTAAGATGTGAATCATCAGATGGACACATTATTTCATGAAGCTTTTCACCAGGTCTTATTCCCACTATTTCATGTGGTAAATTTGGTGCCATTGCCTTCGCTAAATCTACTATTTTCATAGATGGGATTTTTGGTACAAAAATTTCTCCACCCTTCATTCTCTCAAAATTTTTAAGAACAAATTCAACACCTTGCTCTAATGTAATCATAAATCTTGTCATTTTTTCATCAGTAATTGGTAAAGACTTAGTCCCATTTGAAATTAATTTTTGAAAATAAGGAACAACAGATCCCCTACTTCCCAAAACATTCCCATATCTTACAACAGAAAAAGAAATATCTCGTTTACCAACTAAGTTATTTGCTGCAACAAAAAGTTTATCTGATACTAATTTTGTAGCTCCATAAAGATTTACTGGATTTGCAGCTTTATCTGTTGAAAGTGCAATTACTTTTTTAACCCTATTTTCAATTGCTGCATCAATAACATTTTGAGCACCATCAATATTCGTTTTTATACACTCCATTGGGTTATACTCTGCTATTGGCACATGCTTAAGTGCTGCTGCATGGATTACATAATCAACTTCACTCATAGCTTTTTTTAATCTATTTGCATCCCTTACATCACCAATAAAATATCTCATACATTTGTCGTTGTAGTCTTGGGACATCTCATACTGTTTCAGCTCATCTCTTGAATAAATTATAATTTTATTTGGTTTATACCTTTTGAGTATCATTTGAGTAAACTTTTTACCAAAACTTCCCGTTCCACCAGTAATTAAAATATTTTTATCATTAAACATGAAAAGCCTTTTATTATAATTGTTTGATTTTACCCAATTAATTATTTAACTTTTATTTTAAGAGCAAATATGTAATAATTTAATAAATTTAAACTTAGGTATTTTATGTCAGAGAATTCTATTCCAGAAGATATTATTAAAATTCAAAAAAAACTTGCTAGCTTTGAAAAAGGTTCAAGAAATTATAAAAAATATACAAAAATACTTGCTAAACACATAAAAAAATTTACTATGAAAAAAAGAGTAACCTCCCATATTAAGACTATTGAGACTGTTCAAAAGATTGATGAAGAGTTAAATAAAAAAAATGAAGAATAAATTTTATTGCAATTTGTAATAATTTTTCTTAATTAAAAAAATTTCTGATAGAATACACAAAAATTAACACAACACAGGAAAAAATTATGGATGAAAATCAAAGAAAATCATTAGATTTAGCTATTAAACAAATCGACAAAGCTTTTGGGAAAGGTACCTTAGTAAGACTAGGAGATAAAGAGACTGTTCCTGTTGAAGCAATAAGTACAGGGTCATTGGGACTTGATTTAGCTCTAGGAGTTGGTGGATTGCCAAAAGGAAGAGTAATTGAAATTTATGGACCTGAATCTTCAGGTAAAACTACTCTTACTTTACATGCAATTGCAGAATGCCAAAAAGCAGGAGGAGTTTGTGCATTTATTGATGCAGAACATGCCTTAGACGTTGTTTATGCAAAAAACCTAGGTGTTGATACAGATAACTTACTTGTTTCTCAACCAGATTTTGGAGAGCAAGCTTTAGAAATACTTGAAACAGTTATTAGAAGTGGAGCTGTTGATTTAATAGTTGTGGATTCAGTTGCAGCACTTACTCCAAAAGTTGAAATTGATGGAGATATGGATGACCAACAAGTTGGTGTTCAAGCTAGACTTATGAGTAAAGCTCTTAGAAAAATCACTGGAATTTTACATAAAATGAACTGTACAGTAATTTTTATTAACCAAATAAGAATGAAAATTGGAATGACAGGATATGGCTCTCCTGAAACAACAACTGGAGGAAATGCACTTAAATTTTACTCTTCAGTTAGACTTGATATTAGAAGAATAGCAACACTTAAACAAGCTGAAAATTCTATAGGAAATAGAGTAAAAGTAAAAGTAGTAAAAAATAAAGTTGCACCTCCATTTAAACAAGCAGAATTTGACATCATGTTTGGAGAAGGTATTTCTAAAATGGGTGAGCTTGTTGACTATGGTGTTAAACTTGACATTGTTGATAAAGCAGGTGCTTGGTTTAGCTATAACGATAGTAAAATTGGACAAGGAAAAGAAAATTCAAAAGTATTTTTAAGAGACAATCCTGAAATAGCGAAAGAAATAGAAGGTAAAATACTTGAAGCTATGGGAGTAAATGGCTCTATATTAATGGGTGGAGATACTTCTGAAGAAGAGGAAGATTAATCTAAGAGTTTTTCTCTTAGGTTAAAAATTTATTACATATTTTACTACTAAATAACACACAAATCAAACATTAAAAATCATATCACAAAACATAAAAGAACTTTAAAATGAAACTTTAGATAAAATCAAATAAATTTAAATATTTATAGGAGACCTACGTGGTATTTATTGATAACATTTATGCTGATGAAGTATTAGATTCAAGAGGAAATCCAACAGTTAGAGCAACAGTAATTTTAAGTGATGGTACAAAACAAAGTGCAATCGTTCCAAGTGGAGCAAGCACTGGGAAAAGAGAAGCTTTAGAACTTAGAGATGGTGATAATAGATTTTTAGGAAAAGGTGTTTTAAAAGCAGTTGAAAATGTAAATACTACAATTGCAAATGAATTAATAGGTTTAAGCCCTTATAATCAAGCAGAAGTTGATGCAACAATGAAAGACATTGATGGAACACACAACTACTCAAATTTAGGTGCAAATGCTGTATTAGGTGTTTCTATGGCTGTTGCACGTGCTGCAGCTGCTTCTTTACAAATTCCATTATATAGATATTTAGGTGGTGCAAATGCTATGACTATGCCAGTTCCTATGTTTAATATTATCAATGGTGGAGAGCATGCAAATAACTCAGTTGATTTTCAAGAATATATGATTATGCCTGTTGGTTTTGAAGATTTTAATGAAGGATTAAGAGCAACAGCTGAGATTTACCAACACTTAAAAAAAGTAATTGATGGTATGGGTGAAAGTACAGCAGTTGGTGATGAAGGTGGATTTGCTCCAAATTTAAAATCAAATGAAGAACCAATCCAAGTAATTATGACTGCAATAGAAAAGGCTGGATATAAAGCTGGTGAGCAAGTTGCTATTGCACTAGACGTTGCAGCAAGCGAGCTTATCAATGATAAAGGTCTTTATGTATTAAAATCAGAAAATAGAGAATTAACTTCAAAAGAGTTAGTTGCTTATTATGCTGACTTATGTTCTAAATATCCAATCGTATCTATTGAAGATGGATTAAGTGAAGATGACTGGGATGGATGGAAAATATTAACTGCTGAATTAGGTTCAAAAGTTCAACTTGTGGGAGATGATTTATTCGTAACAAATGCAAATATTCTTGCTGAAGGTATCCAAAAAGGTATAGCAAATGCAATTTTAATCAAACCAAATCAAATTGGAAGTGTAAGTGAAACAATGCAAACAATTAGATTAGCACAAAGAAACAACTATAATTGTGTTATGTCACATAGATCTGGTGAATCAGAAGATGCCTTTATTGCTGATTTTGCTGTAGCTTTAAATTGTGGGCAAATCAAAACTGGAAGTACAGCTAGAAGTGATAGAATCGCTAAATATAACAGACTTTTAGAAATTGGTTCTGAAATAGCATATGCTGAATATTTAGGAAAACAACCTTTTTCTAAAAAATAATAACATAAAATGGAAAAAGAAAATAAACATTATCTTAATAAAGAGATAAAACGATTTACCGTAATAGCAATAATTTCTATTGCTATTACGCTTTTTCTAAGCTATCATGTGGCAAACTTACTCTTTGGAGTAAATTCTTTTGAGGTTTATAAATCACTAAAAGGCAAAAAGTCTTACTTACTAAGTGAAATAAATAGACTTCAAGAGAGTAATGCTAGATTACAAAAAGAGTATTTTGAATTAAAAAATTTGGAGCCAGAAGAATGAAATCTTTACCTTTAATTGTTACATCACTACTATTGGTTGCTTCTTTAGAAGCAAGGGAAAATCCGTTTATGCCAACAAAAGCATATGATGATGAAGTTGCTAGACTTATGGAAATAGATGAAAATTATCCTCCTGAGTTTCTACAAAAAAATCAAAATATTGAAACAGAAGATATGACACCAATTTTGCATGAGGGTGATGTAAACAAACCACTACCAACAGCTGTTGCAAAAAGTGAAGAAGAGATGAAAAAAGAGCAAATGAAAAAAGAAGCTCAAATACAAAAAGAAAAAGAACTTCAAGAAGCACTAAAAAAAGTAGAAATGGCAAAAAAAGAAGCAGCAAAAGCTAAAATGGAAAAAGAAAAAGCATTGGCAAAGGCAAAAGAGCTTGAAGAAAGAGGTCCAGTAGTATATGTTAAACCTAGACCACAAGAAGAAACTACACCTCAAGAAGAACCAAAAATGCAAGATGAAATGCAAATGGAAGTTAAAAGTATAAAAGTTTTACCATTTTTAACAATTGAATACTCAAACAATAAAATGACTTTAAATAGTAAATATAAAATTATGAAAAAATTCTATTTAGAAGATGAAAAAAAATTAATCATTGATTTTAAAGGAAATGTTTCATTTTTTACTAAAAAAATCAGTTTAGATTCTACTAATTTCAAACAACTAATTGCTGGAAATCATAAAGAAGAACAGTTTTTTAGAGTTGTAATTTTAGTAGAAAATATGCCATCAACTTATGATATCTCATTTGATGATGAGTTAGTTTACGTTACTTCTAAATAAAAAATAAGTAAGTAGTTTTATTATTATCATTACAATTAAAACTTCTAAAATAGAAGCTAAAATAAAAGCATAATAGTAAAACTGCGTTATACTATGGTTATGATATGCCAAAGTTATAACTGCAATCAAAAGAGTAAGTGGCATAGAATGAGAAAGCCCAATAAGTAAAAACTTCCCTCCTTTTAACTCTTTCATAAACAAAAATGAAGCTACAAATCTAATAAAAATCATAGCTGCAACTATTGATAAAGCCTTAGTAAAAAGTCCATCATGGAAAAGTGCTTCAATTTCAAAAGATGAGCCAACATAGATAAAAAAGATTGGAACTAACCAACCAAATCCAAAGTGTTCTAACTTTGTAGGGAGTGCTTTGTTATGCTCAAAAAAGGTTTTAATAAAAGTACCTGCAATAAAAGCTCCAAATGCAACTTCAAGCTTTAAATAAATCATTATAGTAATTAATAAAAAGAAAATTGCCATAGACACTCTTATATCTTGTTCTTGATGGTCTTCATCTGGCATTAGATATCTTTTAATTTCAGGATACCACCACAATAAATTATGGAAAATTTTATATACAACTAAAAGAGTTAGTAAAAAACCTGTAAAAAGCATCATAGTTTTTACAAATTCCCAACCAAAACCAACTTCCCAGCCTGCAGAAACTGTTGTTAAAACTATAATAGAAACAATCTCACCTACAAGACCAACTAAAATTGATAAAGAGACCCAATCCTCTTCCCCATACTCTTTTTTAAGGGCTGCTAACATCCCAATTGAGATTAAAGGAAGGGTAACAATAAAAATATTACTTAAATCAAAATACCATGCAATCAAAAAAGACAAGGAAAATAATATACCATTATAAACTAAAGACTTTTTCAAAATCAAAGGGTCAGAATTTATAATTCTTCTTAAATCAACTTCAAGACCTGCCAAAAACATCAAGTATAAAAACCCTAGTTCTGCTACAAGTTCTAAAATTGAGTGCTCTACAATTAGTGAAAAATATACAGCAATTGCACCTAATATAATTTCAACAGGAACCGTTGGTATTTTGGTAAATTTAGATACTAACGGTGAGATAAAAATTATTATCGATATTGAAATTATTATTAAGATTTCTTCTGTCATTTATTTTCCTAAGATTAATCTCTTTCTCTTTTTATTTTAAATCCTAATTTCTCAAGCTCTTGCATATCTTCAGCAGGAGATTTTCCTGCAGTTGTTAAATAATCACCTATTACAAAGGCATTAGCACCTTTTTCAAAGATTTTATATTGTTCATCACCAAACATAAGTTCCCGTCCACCAGCAACCATAATCTTCATGGCATTTGGAACCATTTTTCTAGCTAATGCAATCAATTCAAAAGCCTCTTCCCTTGTAACACTATTTTCAACTATTGGTAAAGCTTTGTTTGGATGAAAAAAGTTTAAAGGAACATTCATAGGCTCCAATGAAGCAATTGATTCAAGCATAGAAACCCTTTGTTCTTGTGTTTCTCCAAGTCCAAATATTCCACCACACACAAGTCTTAGTCCTACTTCTTTTACATTTTTACAAGTTTGATATCTCTCTTGCCAAGTATGTGTTGTAACAATTTCAGGGTAAAAATCTTCTGCTGTCTCTAAATTGTGATTATAAGCATCAACACCAGCTTCTTTAAGTGTTTGTAGTTGTTCAACACTTGCAGTTCCATTACATGCAATTAAGATAAGTCCTAAATTCTCTTTTTTAACAGCTCGTGCGGCTTCACATACAAATTCAAGTCTTTTATCATCTAAACCTTTTCCAGCAGTTACTAGACAAAATCCATTTGCATTATTTGCTTTTGCTCTTTTTGCTTCTTCAACAATTTGTTCAATCTCTTTTCTTTTATATCTTAAAATATCTGCTTTGTACTTTACACTTTGAGTACAAAACTTACAGTCTTCATTACATGTACCACTTTCGATATTACAAATAGCACATAAAAAAATCTCTTTATTTTCGTTCATATCTTATCTCTTTTTTTAAAAATTCTTTTTCATTTATATTTTTTGAGTAATAATTAATTATATACTCATTTGGGTTAATTTCCAACAATACGCACTCCACAAGTGGTTTCTCCCTTGCACATACCTCTCCTGGATTTAAAAATAATGTTCCATTTTTATATTCACATTCAAATATATGCGTATGTCCAAAAATAACAATATCACTGTCTGCATTTAGATAAAAAGGAAGGTGCATAAGTTTAAACTTTATATCTTCTATTTTAAAATAATATGGTTCTTTTTCTATTTTGTATTCATTTGAAAATTGAAGTAAAGAGTTATCATTATTTCCAAATACACTTACATATACTAAACCTGAATTTTTAAGCAGTTCTAAATTCTCTTTTAGACACAAATCACCTGCGTGGATTAGATAATTTGCACCTTCTGATTTTAAAAACTCTATAGCCTCTTGTGTGAAATCAACTTTTTTGTGACTATCAGAAAGAACTGCTATTTTCAAAATTATTTCTCTTTTTTAGCAGTTGTTTTCTTTGTAGTTTTTTTAGCCGGTGCTTTTTTTGCAGTTGTCTTCTTCTCTGCCACTTTTTTAGCTGGTGCTTTTTTAGATGTTTTAGAATCATTTTCTATTATGCTAAGACAATCTTCTAGTTCTAAGGCACTAGCATCTTTTCCTTTTGGTATTTTGTAGTTCTTTCTACCTTGTTTAATATATGGACCATAACGCCCTTCTAAAACTTGAATTTTCTCTTTTTCAAAGTTTTTAATTGTAGCTTTTTCTTTCTCTTCATCAAGTTTTTTTATAAGTTCTAAAGCTCTTGAAATCTCAATTGTATATGGATCATCTTCTTTCAAAGAGTAATATTTACTTTTAACTTGTAAATAAGGTCCAAATCTTCCAATATTTGCTTTTACTTCTTCACCTTCATTTGTTTTCCCTACAACTCTTGGAAGGGTAAATAAAAACAACGCTTCTTCAAGGGTGATAGTATCCATATTAAGATGTTCAGGTATAGCTACAAAAAGTGGTTTATCTTCATCATCTTTTGTTCCTATTTGCACAAATGGTCCAAATCTTCCTACTCTTGCACTTACTGGTTTTCCAAATTTTGGGTCAATCCCTATTTCTCTAATTTGTAAATAATCTTCTTTATTTACACTCTCTTCTTTTTCATCAATTGTTTTTTTGAAATCCCCATAAAACTCTTGCATAACTTGTTGCCAAGCAATTTTTCCCTCTGCAATATCATCAAACTCTTCTTCAACACGTGCAGTAAAACCTAAGTCAACAATATGAGGAAAGTGGTCAGTTAAAAAAGAGTTTACAACTTCACCTGTTGGTGTGGGTGCTAGTTTTTTATCCTCTGTTTTAACAACATACTCTCTTGCTTGAATAGTTGATATTGTTGGTGCATATGTTGATGGTCTTCCAATACCTTCACTCTCTAATTTTTTTACTAAAGATGCTTCTGTGTAACGTGCTGGCGGTTTTGTAAAGTTTTGTTCTAACTCTAAATTTTCTAATTCTAAAACTGTTCCAACTTTTATTGTAGGTAATATTTTTTCACTACTATCAAGGGCAGCTTCTGGATTATCACTACCTTCTGTATATACTTTCATAAATCCAGGGAAAATAATTCTTTGTCCCTTAACTTGAAATTCATACTCTTTATTTTTTCCTGCACTTATTTTATATGTAGTATTTGCTATTTTTGCTGTGCTCATTTGAGTTGCAAGTGTTCTTTTCCAAATAAGACTATAAAGTTTATATTGAGCATTATCAACATAAGCTTTTATCATGCTTGGTTTCAAGCTTAAATCAACTGGACGTATAGCTTCGTGAGCCTCTTGTGCTCCTTTTGCTGTTGATTTATATACTCTTGGAGATTTTAAACTGTATTCTGCCCCATACTCTTTTTCAATAACCTCTTTTGCTGCACTTGTTGCAACTTTTGAAAGATTTAATGAGTCAGTTCTCATATATGTAATCAAACCACCTGTATGATTAGGAATATTTTGAATATTTCCTTCATATAATTGTTGAGCAATAATCATTGTTTGTTTTACTGAATATCCAAGTTTTCTACTAGCTTCTTGTTGAAGTGTTGATGTAGTAAAAGGAGCTGCAGGATTTCTTTTACTTTCACTCTCTTCTATATCAAAAAGTTCAAAGTTACCTTGATTTATAGAAGATTCTATCTCTTTTGCTTCTTGCTCATTTTTTACTTTTTTTACTTTTCCATCAATTTTTGCTAATTCAGTTTTTAATTCAGGATTTATAAAATCAGCTTTTATTTTCCAAAACTCTTCTGGAACAAAAGCTCTTATCTCATTTTCTCTATCAACTATAATTCTAACAGCTACAGATTGAACTCTTCCAGCACTAAGTCCATATCTAACTTTTTTCCATAATAGTGGAGAAAGTTCATATCCTACAGCTCTATCAAGTATTCTTCTTGCTTGTTGAGCATCTACTAGATTTTGGTTTACTTCTCTTGGGTTTTCCAAAGCTTCAAGTATTGCACCTTTTGTAATTTCGTGAAATACTATTCTTTTTAGTGGATTTTTTTCAACTTTAAGTGCAGGGATAAGATGCCATGCAATAGCTTCTCCCTCCCTATCCTCATCGGCTGCGAGGTAAATAGTTGTATCTTTTGTTATCTCTTTTTTCAAATCAGCAATTACTTTTCGTTTATCCGTGGAAATTAGATATTGGGGTTTGAAATTATCTGCTGGATCAAATCCTAGTTTTGACTTTGGTAAGTCCCTTACATGTCCCATTGATGCCATAACTTTATAATCATTGCCAAGGAATTTTGAAATTGTTTTTGCTTTTGCTGGTGATTCTACGATAACTAAATTTTTCACTATAAAAATAACCCCACTAATTTTTTTCGAACACGAATTCTAACATAATTAGATTAAAAGCACTTAAGCTTTAAAATTAACATTTTTATCTAAAAAATTATAACTTCCGTTTGTAAATCGATATTAAACTCTGATTTTACCTTTGTTTTTGCTAGATTTATTAAAAATATTGCATCTTCAAAAGTTCCACCACCATCATTTACTAAAAAATTTGCATGTACTTTTGAAAAGGACATGCCATTTTTACTAAACCCTTTTAAACCAACTTGTTCAATCAATCTACCTGCACTATCTCCCACAGGATTTTTAAAACAGCTTCCAGCACTTGGAGTTTGTGGCTGATTATCTCTCATTTTTGTAAAAAGTTCATTCATCTCTTTACTATATCCACTTGATATATTAAAAACAAGTTCATATACAATAGTATCTATATTTGTATATCTATACCCATATTGTATATCTTCTTTTTTTATGTATCCATCTTTTGTTTTGATGGAATCAATATAATTAAAAATTTCCCACTCTTTTAAGCCTGCGTTCATTTTTATTAAACCACCTAGGTTTCCTGGAAGTTTTCCTAAAAATTCAAAATTTGCAAGGTTGTGTTTTTTTGCATAAGATAAAAGCTTTCCTGATTTTGTTGCACAGCCAACATATAACTTATCTTCTTTTTGTTTTATATAATCAAACTCTTCACCTAAAACTGCAAATTTTGGAGGAGTGTTTGAAATAAGAAGATTATTTGCTCTACCAATAATTTGGTATCCATTATAATTTCCTATCTCATTTATAACTAAAACCTCAACAACAGGTCCAATGTGAATTGATGAATATTTAGAAAAATCGATTAGCTTAACATAATTATTCATTATTCACTTTTCAATATTCATTTAGAACGAAGTTCACTATATTCACTTGGAATTAAAAATTCACGTGATTTTATAAGATTTCCATAAAAACCATGTTTAAAACCTAATTCATAAAGCTTATCAAGTGCTTCATATTGAATCTCACTTAACTCAATAGAATCATCATTTGCATAAAGGTCTAAATATTTATCAAGGGTTGGAGCATCAACTCTTATTAAACCTCTTTCTAAAAGCATTTCAGAAAGTATTTTTTTATTTTTATTTGCAACATTAACTGCTTTTATTAAAGTATTTTCATAATCAATTGCATAATTTAATGGAATTGATCTTCGCAAACACATCCCACCAAGAGGAAGAGGTAACTCTTTTCCAGCTAGTTCTTGCCAAATATCCCAAATCTCTCTTTCTACTTCCAAACTTTCATCATAAGTAAGTATTGATTCATGGATTAATACACCTGCATCAACAACTCCATCAAGAACTGCTTGTTCAATATCCAAAAAGTTCATATAAGTAATTCTAGCATCTGGGTAAGCTATTCTAAATAGTAAAGCATTTGTCGTAAATTCTCCACTAAGTGCCACTTTAAAATTCTTTTTTAATTTAGTATCTTTTTTCTTAACAAGTTTTGGTCCATATCCATTTCCAAATGAAACTGCAGTTTTTAAAAGTGCATAATCATCTTTAACAAAAGGATATAAAGCAAAAGATATTGCACAAATATCATAAACCCCATTTATAGTAGCCTGATTTAACGTCTCTATATCATCTGCAATATTTTCAAAAATGGTATCTTTAGGAGTAACCCAACCAAACTTTATAGCATAATACATAAAAATATCATCAGCATCAGGTGAGTGAGCAACACTAATTTTTCTCAAAACTTATCCTTCTTTTTTAATGAGAAAGATTGTATCAAGTTATGGTTTTATCTTTGGTTATGCAAATATTTATATTTAAATATTTTGTTAATATAATGTTAAAATAAAAGAGTATAATTAGTTATATTAATTAAGGAGAGTATTATGAAAGCATATAAATTTGTCTTTATGACTTTGGTTTCAGTCTCACTTGTTTCAGCACTAAATGCTGTAGATTTAACAAAAAAAGGTCCTATGAGCTTTGAAGATTATGATAGTGATAAAAATGGCTTTATTTCAGAATCTGAATTTTATGATTTAAGAGCAAAAAGAATGAATCTAAAAATACAACAAGGTATGCCTATGAAAAATGCAGGCAATGCTCCGGCTTTTGAAGAATTTGACACAAATGGAGATAAACAACTGACTAAAATGGAACTTCTTGAAGGTCAAATGAAAAATATGAGCAATAAAAAAAGCCAAAAAGGTATGAATCAAGGTAAAGGTATGGGTCAAGGACAAGGCATGGGAAAAGGGATGAATAATTCCAATTAATTTTCACAAGGTCATCTGACCTTGTGATTTTCTAATAACCAGAAATCTGAATATAGTATGATATAGTTTCTAAAATATTTTGAATAAAGAATATTGAAATTATAGTAAATATTGCACAAATACCAACCACTACTTTACTTGTAATTGTAGCATTTTCCATATATTTTACTCCATCAATAGTAGGCTCTTTTAAGAACATATAAACAATTGGTCTTAGATAATAAAACGCAGCAATTGCAGAGTTTAATGCCATAATTAGTGCTAAAACAATATACCCACCATTTACAGCAGCGCCTAAAAGATACATTTTTCCCCAAAATAAAGCAAAAGGTGGAATTCCTGCAAGGGAAAGTAAAAATAATCCAAAAATAACTGCGGTCATAGGAGATAAATTTATAAGCCCTGCATATTTATCCAAATCATGGTCTGTTCTAAAGGTTTTATAATCTTTATTTCTATTTAACCATAACATTGCAAAAGCACCAAGGTTTGTAAATAAAAATAAAATCCAATATAAAAACATTGCCGTTGTAGCATGTGTTGTTCCTATCAAAATTGCAGACATTACAAAACCTGCATTTGAAATAGATGAGTATGCTAACATTCTATTTATATCTTTTTGTAATAGGGCTATAACATTTGGAATGGTCATTGTTAAAACAACAATTGCAATTAGAATTGCTTCCACAAACATATTTCCAGAAGATACAAATATCTCAAAAAATCTTAAGGCAACTATAAAACCTGCCATTTTTGGGACAATTGACATAAACCCAGCCAAGGAAGCAGTTGAACCCTCATAAACATCAGCAACCCACACATGAAAAGGTACTAAAGATAATTTAAATCCAAGTGCTGAAAGTATAAATACAACCCCAAGTAATACTAAAGGATAATTTTCAAAATCTGAAGTTACTAATACTTCAGAGATTTTACCAAACTCAACTGTTCCAGTTAGTGCATAAAAAATCAATGAACCAAATGCAAATAATCCCGCTGCTAATGCCCCCATTGTAAAGTATTTAATTGCAGCTTCAATTGCATTTGCCCTATTGTGCATTGCAATCATAGTATAAAGTGCCATAGATGATGTTTCAAGTCCCACAAAAATTAGAATAAGAGAATCAGAACTTACCATAAACTGAAAACCTGCAATCATAAACAAATATAAAGCAAAATATTCAGGATATCTTTGTTCATTGAATCTTTGTTTTGTAAAAGATAATAAAATAAATAAAATCGAAGCGATAATAATAATTGATTGTGCAAGTATTGCAATACCATCAATTAACATCAAATCAAACATACCTCTTACATCACCACTATATCCAAGAAGCGTCCCTAAATCTACAATCAAAAATAGAACTGCCAAAATAATATATAAAGATTTATCAAGTTTTTTATTTGCTAAATCTACACATAAAATAACTAAAGCTCCAACAATTGCAATTATCATAGGAGCTAAGGTACCAATATTTAAACTTGCAAAATCAATTGAAATAGCTGGTATCATTATTTTGCCTCCCCAATTGTATTAGATAAAGTTAATTGTGCTTGTGAAGTTGGATTTTGTGCTTTTAATTTCATAATTTCAACTAAGTGTTTTACAGAAGTATTAACTGGCTCTAAAACTGGTTTTGGATAAACACCTAAAATAATAACTAAAGCAACCAAAGGAATCAAGGCAACTAATTCTCTCCCTTTTGCATCTTCTAAAGTCTCATTTTTAGGATTAGTTATTGGGCCAAAAAAAGTTTTTTTGTATAAAACTAACATATAAACAGCTCCTAAAATTATAGTAAGTCCAGCAATCAATGTAAGTACAGGAGAAACTTTAAAGAATCCCAATAAAGATAAAAATTCACCCACAAATCCTATTGTTAAAGGAAGTCCAACCGATGCCATTAACATAATTCCAAAAATAGTTGCATACTTCGGCATCACTTTTGCCAATCCTCCAAATTCACTCATCATCTTTGTATGTCTTCTATCATAAATCACACCCACTAACATAAACAGAGCCCCTGAAACAATACCATGTGAAATCATAAGAAAAATTGACCCACCAATCCCTTCTACATTTAAAGCAAATGTTCCTAAAATAATTACCCCCATATGTGATACTGAAGAGTAAGCTACAACTTGTTTAATATCTTCTTGGGCATAAGCTACCATAGCTGTATAAACAATAGCGACAAGTGCTAATATAGCCATTGGTATCATAAAATAAACAGTAGCATCAGGAAATAGCGGAAGAGAAAATCTAATAAACCCATAAGTCCCCATTTTAAGCAAAACAGCAGCTAGTATCACAGAACCAATTGTTGGTGCTTGACCGTGAGCATAGGGAAGCCACGTATGAAATGGTACCATTGGTACTTTGATAGCAAATCCTAGGAAAAATGCAACAAATAACCAAATTTGCATATCAAATGGAAGTAAAAGCATATTCCAATCTAAAATATTAAAACTCCAATTTCCAGTTGTCACATAATAAACATATCCAAAATAAAGCATACCAATAAGCATAACAAGAGAACCAGTAAATGTATAAATAAAGAATTTAATAGAAGCATAAATTCTTAAATTTCCACCCCAAGCACCAATTATATAAAGCATTGGAATAAGTGATAATTCCCAAAATAGATAAAAAACTATTGCATCTAAAGCTAAAAATACACCTACCATGGTCATTTCTAAAAATAAGACCGTAATAATCATATTTTTTAAAGCTCTAGTTTCAGTTAAACCTATAATTGAAATCATTGTCATAAAAGTAGTCATAAGAATTAAAAATAGTGAAATACCATCTATCCCTACCACATAATTAATCCCATAAGCACTAATTAAAGGTAAAGTTTCCATAAACTGCATATCTGCAATTGTACTATCAAAACCATACCATAAAATAAGTGAAATCAAAAACTCTACAGCAGTTACAATAATTGCATAAGCTCGAATAGAGTCACTTTTTACTAAAAATCCAATAAATGCAGCAAATGCCGGAAAAAATATTAAAATTGATAAAATATGTTCCATACTTTCTAACCCTTTACTTTAAAAACCCAAGTGCTACACTTAGAACTAATAATAAAACAAACCCGTAAACCATCACTTTTAATAGTGTCGATAAATCACCTGATTGAAGAGGTCTAACCCCTTTACCTGATGTATAAACAACTTTTCCAATACCATCAACAATGAAATCAATGATTTTAAGATCAATAAATTTCCATGCAAATTTACTTAAAGCTAAATATGGTCTATTTATTACATACTCTAAAAAATGAGGCATAAAATATTGATTTGCCAACAATTTATAACAAAATCTATTTTTCAAACTTTCACTAAAATATGTACCACTTTTTTTATGTTTAAACACTGCAAATAAAATACCAGCTATTGCAATAGCACTTGTTACTGCTATTAAAATATTTAACGTCGAGTGATCAACATGAATCTCAAGATTAGGTAAAACTTTTGTAATCATTTGTACAAATGAATCTTGAAACCACCCTGCAATAATTGCTAAAATAGCTAGTGGTGTCATGGCAGCAATTACAAATGGATATGTTTCATGAGGGTGATAACCAAACTTTTTAAAGTTTTCTTCCCCATGAAACACATACATAATAAGTCTAAATGAATAAAAGGCAGTAAGTCCAGCAGTTATCCATAAAATTGCCCATAAAATATAAGCATGATGTCCAAAAGCAACTTCAAGAATTAAATCTTTTGAGAAGAAACCAGCAAGCGGGAAAATACCAGCTAGTGCAGTTGAAGCAATTGTCATAATAATAGATGTTGCTTTCATATGCTTATGAAGTCCACCCATATTTTTGATATTTATCTCATCATTAGTAGCGTGCATAACATTTCCAGCCCCTAAGAAAAGAACTGATTTAAAGAAAGCATGAGTTGCTAAGTGAAATAAGGCTACCCAATAAGCTCCAAGACCAGCAGCAACAAACATATATCCAAGCTGACTTAAAGTTGAAAATGCAATAATTTTTTTAATATTAGTTGCAACAAGTGCTTGAGATGCTGCAAAAATTGCAACAAAAGCACCTAGACTTGCTATAAAATATCCAACTTCAGGAACTACAGTAAATATCTCATTTGCTCGAACTACTAAATAAACTCCTGCTGTTACCATTGTAGCTGCATGGATTAAAGCTGAAACAGGAGTAGGACCTTCCATTGCATTTGCTAGCCATTGATTAAATGGAAATTGTGCTGATTTACCCATCGCACCCACAAATAAAAATGCTGCAATTGCTACTATTAATCCATGAGATAAAGTTCCAATTTCATTAAATACAACATCATATTGTAAAGAACCTAGGTTCCAGTAAATTAAAAATAAACCTACTAACATACCAAGGTCTGCAACTCTATTCATAATAAAAGCTTCATTTGCAGCATACCCTGGACTTATTGACGAATATGGTGATAGTGTTGAATATGGAGAGTTATAAATATCACTTGTAAGTGCTTTGTCTTCTTTATGATACCAAAACCCAATTAATCCCCAAGAACATAATCCAACTCCTTCCCAACCTATAAACAATCCTGCAAAGTTATCACTCATAACTAAAATCATCATAGAAAAAACGAAAGCTGAAAGCCATGCAAAAAATCTATTAAATGATTTGTCATGGTCCATATATCCAATAGAGTGAATATGTACCATTGTAGATACCATTGTAACAACACACATCATAGTAACACTTACAGCATCAGCCACAAATCCAAATGGAATATTTACATTACCAATTACTATCCAATCCATTAGTTTTACATTTACAGTTTCACCTGTATTTAAAATATGAAAAAGTAAAACTAAAGAAGCAATCAATGAAACAGCTAACATAAAACTTGTAAAAATACCTGTAAATAATGTTCTTGGTTTCATTGAAAACAATGCTGCAACAAGAGAACCAATAAGGGGAGCAAAAAGTGCTATATATACAAATTTTTCCATCTACCCCTCCATACTTTGAATAGTGTCTAAGTTGATTGAATTTTTTCTTTTAAATAATAAAATAAGTAATCCTAATCCAATAGCTACTTCACTTGCTGCAATTGCTATTATAAAAAATGCAAACATTTGACCTGTTAAATCTTGATGATAATGTGAAACTGCAGCAAGTCCTATATTTACTGCATTTAACATTATTTCTGTAGCAAAAAATAGCATTAAAAGATTTTTTCTTCTAATCACACCTATTAAACCTAAACAAAATAGAAGTGAAGAAAGTATTAAATATGCGTTTAAACTCATTTGCTATCCTTTTCATTTGATGCTTCGAGAGCATCAATTTCTTCTTCACTAAGTTCTGAATAAGATACATCCATTTTCTTTCCTGCAAGTATAATTCCACCAATCATAGCAACAAGTAACATCACGGCTGCAACTTCAAATGGAACTAGAAATTTAGTAAATAAAATAACTCCAACATCTTGTGTATTTCCATATTCTGGATGAACTGCATATTCTGATAAAATATTATCTGATACGATTGGAGATACAAAGGCAATTACAATAATAACTGCTGCCATTCCACTTAATAAAAATACTAATCTAGGATTTTGAATTCTCTCTTTTACTTCACTCATAGAATCAAAGAACATCATTCCAAAGGCATAAAGTGCCATAACAGCACCTGTATAAACTACTATTTGAACAACGCCTAAGAAGTCAGCATTTAGTAAAAAGAAAAAAGCAGAGATAAAAATCATACCAGCTGCAAGGGCACTAAGTGCATACAGAGCATTATTTGTAAATACCGTTATTCCAAACATAACAATAGTTAATATTGCAAACAGATAAAAAGCTACTATTTCAAACATCATATCTCCTAATACTCTAATGGAGTTTTTTTGATTTTTTCATCAGCATCTGGAGACACTGCCCCAAAACCAGGATACTCTTGTTGTTGTGTCAACTTATCAAGTGGAGTTAATAAATCATCTTTAACTACAAAATGAGCTCTTTGTTCACTTGCATTTTCATATCTTCCACCATGAACAATCGCAAGCTCTGGGCAAACTTCAGCACAATATCCACAAAAAATACATCTACCAAGGTTAATTGTATATTCTGTAACTTCTTTTCTAGAGTTTTCATCAATTTTTGTATCCATTCTAATACAATCAGAGATACAAATTTTTTCACAAAGTCCACATCCAATACATCTGTTCTCACCTGATTCTAAAAGTGCAAGTAATTTATGTACAGCTCTATATCTTGGTCCTATTGGAAGTTTTTCAGCTGGATATTGTACTGTGTGCATATTATTATTAAAAAGTGCTTCTTTCATCATGATAAACGTAACTTTAAGACCTGTAAAAAGTTCACCTTTTATCGATCTTTTAAATATTTGTTTAAACTCTTGCCATGGAGTTTCTGGAAAACTATTTTTTTGAATATTGATATAATCATGTTCGCTTATGTTTCTATTTTTTAGTTCATCTAATTTCATGCCAAACTCCTAAAACATCATCACAAAACCAGTAATCAAAATATTGATTACCGCTAATGGCATTAAAATTTTCCAACATAACCACATCAGCTGATCTGGTCTAACGTGAGGCCAAGATGCTCTTGTCCATAAGAAGAAAAATATTAAAAAAGATACTTTTAAAATAATTGCTAATCCACCAGGAATAAACCATAAATCATTGTATCCACCTAAGAAAATAAGTGAAATCAAAAATGAAATAGTAAATAGGTTAGCATACTCCCCTATAAAAAACATACCCCATCTCATACCTGAATACTCTGTTGCATATCCAGCAACAATTTCAGCTTCATGTTCAAGTAAATCAAATGGTGTTCTATTTGTCTCAGCAAAACCAGCAATTACAAAAAGAACAAAAGCTAATGGTTGAGTCCATACAATCCAAGAACCTACTCCTTCATTTTGATAATTATTTATATCAATTAAAGAAAGACTTCCAACTAACATAAGAGGTGCTAATAAAGCAAGTCCAGATACAACTTCATAAGATAAAAGTTGAATAGCAGTTCTTGCTCCTCCTAAAAGTGCCCATTTATTAGCACTACTCATACCAGCTAAAAGTGGTCCATAAAGTCCAACTGAAGCAACACCCATTACAAATAATACACCCACATTAATATCTGCAACAATTGGTCTAATCACATAACCAAATATTTCAAACTCTGGAAAAAAAGGAACTGCTGTCATAGCAATAAAAGCAGTAGCTGCTGTAATAATTGGGGCAATCATAAAAATAGGTTTTACGGCATTTTGAGGAATAAAATCCTCTTTTGTAAATAGTTTTATACCATCACAAATAATTTGTAAAATTCCATAAGGTCCCACATTTGTAGGTCCCAATCTTCTTTGCATAAAAGCCAATACTTTTCTTTCAATATAAGTTGTAAATCCAGCTATTGCAGAAAATACAGCTAATATAACTACAGCTTTAACAATTGTTTCGATAATAATACTTGTCTCCATATTACACCTTTTTTACATTTGCACTTGTAAATCTATATCCTGTAAAAAGTGCTTTTGTGTTTAACTCTTTTTCAAAAGTTGATACATATGCAATTTTTCCTGATACTTGATTATCAGTATATACATTCACTTCTATTTCAGTCCCATTTGTACTTAATACTACTTTATCCCCAGCACTTATTCCAAGTTCAGTTAATAATGTCTCATTGGCAAACATACCACTTTGTATATCATCTTTAAATTCATGGGCAATTGCAGTAAATTCATTAAATTGATTAATTGGATTTGCTTTATAAATAGTTATTTGTCCCTCATTTAATTGGAAAGTTTGATTTTCTTTTGAAAAGTTTTCTTCACTACTTTCCACATCAAAAGTATCTAAAATATAACCTCTATGCTCACTCCAATCATTTGCAAAATAGTTTGTTAAACTATCAAATTCAACTGATTGATACCCTTTAGAAGTTGGTAAAGCTTTTGTATATTCAATAGTATGTTCAACTTCACCTTCTAATAAAACATTTGCTATATCATTTAATACATAACCTTTATATGGTAATGCTGCATTTGTAGGAACAATTCGTTTATCAATATTTGTAAACGTTCCTTCTTGTTGGTTAAGAGCTGGCATATCTAAATCTCCATCTCCCAATGCTGATATTTGGAAATCTGCTTTTACGTTATATCCAACTGAATAACTTCCCTCAACTTCATCTAAATCACAAATTAAACTTACTCCTAAAGTGTTTGTAGAAGTTGGAATAATAATAACTTTAAATTCTGTATATTTTTCTATCATCGCTGCTAATTTTGCAAGATTTGAAGAATTTGGATGAGAAATTAAATCTTCCCCTAAAATCAATGTAAAAGTATCTTTTTTATCTTTCATATCATTGATTGTATCAAGTAAAGTAGCATCTGCATTTATTTCATCAAGAAGTCTCGTATATTCATACTCTACTTCTTTAGTAACTTTTTTAGGAACCATTTTAGTTACTTCTTTTTCTTCGCCTGTCTCTTCATCTTTTACTATTTCAACAACTTTTTCTTTTATCATTTCTGAAACTGATTTTACTCTTGTCTCTTTGTATGAATCTAAAATTGTTTGCATATTTTGTGGTAAATTTGAAGCAAATCTATCTAAAATAAAATATAAAACTGACTCTTCAGCCATTGGATTATGATAAATAAACTCTGTTGTTTTACCTCTTTTACCACACTGTTCCATCACTGGGTCACCCATAGGATGGAAATACAATCCAGCACCTTTATTCATAACTACAGAATTATTAAAAGCATATTTTGTATTTGGAGAATCAGATTTTAAATAAGCTCCCACTGAAATTACAAAATTTGAATTATGTATATCTTTTAAATCAGCACTATATAAACTCTTTCCACTAACACTTGAGTAAGCATCAAGGAATTTTTTATATAAAAGAGCATCATTATTAACTAATTTATAACCAAATTTCTCTTTTAATTTTTGTAAAATAAGTGCTTCTTCATTTGTAATAAATGAGTTAAATTTAATAGTATCTGCTTTTTTAAAGGCTTCAATTGCTTTATCAAAAGCAATTTTATCTTTTCCTTCAACTCTATTTTCAAAGTCATAGCCAAATCTAGCAGCTCCATTTAATGAAGCATAGTGATGTTCATTTGTTACTCTATATATTTTTTGCACATTATGATTTACAATAGACTCATGTTTTACTTCATAATAAATAAGTGCACAATCGCTCGAATGAGCATTTGCTGCTGGTATTTTTGTTAGCTCCCAAGAGTTTGATTTATATTGAAAATCATGAGATACTAATGCCCCAACTGGACAAACAGAAATACACTCTCCACAATCAACACATTTATCCTCTTCAAAGCCAATAAGAGATTTGTTTAGTTTATTCCACATAGAATAAGCATCTTTAGGCATAGTCTCTTTAAACTTACCTTGAATTGCTTCAGAATCTCTTTTTACTGTTGAAAGGGCATTTGAACCAATCATATCCTTACATACAGTTACACACTTCTCACAAACAATACATAAACCTGGGTCATAATTCATCACTCCCCAATGTTCTCTTGGTCTATTTACATCTCTTATAGCATAGCTTTGAGAGTCAACTTTTTGATAAAGAGTATAGTTTTGAAGTTCACAATCACCACTTTGGTCACAAACTCCGCATTGTAATGGATGGTTTACATCATAAACCTCCATAATTGCTCGTCTTTCTTTTTCAATGTTTTCAGTAGTTGTTGTAACTTCCATACCATCTTTTACTTTGGCATTACAAGCATAGATTTGTTTTCCACCTGATTCTACAAGACATAATCTACAAGCTAGTGTTGGTGAACATCTAGTTAAATAACAAATTGCAGGGATAAATATTCCATTTGCGCGGGCAACATTTAATACGGTTTCTCCCTCTTTAGCTTTTAGTTCTTTTCCATCAATTGTTAAAGTAATCATTTCACTCATTCTTCAACCTTTTCAATTTTTACTTGCTTATATCTATATCCTTGTGATAAAAAGCTCTCATCATCAGCTTTTACACCACATAAAGCGATAGTACCTTGTAGATTTTTGTCTAATTTAAATACTCTTTGAATACTTTGTTTTCCATAATTTAAAGAAATAACATCTTTGTTTGATACTTTTGCAACTTTTGAAAATGATTCACTTCCATATACAAATTCATCTTCATTGCTTGCGTATTTATATATTACTGTTCCATTATAAGATTTTAATTCAGCAACATCTTCTAACTCATCATTTGCATTTAAAATAAAATCAGATAAAGAAATAATATTAAAATCACTAAACTCTTTAAATGCTTTTATCATCGCTGAAATATTTGCAACTCTTTCGTGAGTAAATAAATCTTCTCCCAAAATGATTGTTTTAGTAGTTTTATTTAATGATTTTTCAACCATCTCTTCAAACTCTTCTTCTCCAGCACTACTTTCAGCAGAAATATAACCAATATCAAGTTCACTAAGATACTCTTCCAACTCATCGCTTCTATCTTTTGTAAAATATTCTAAAAGTAAAGCCAATATCCCCTCTTCACTTCCAACTTCATATTTTACAAATTGAGTACAGTAAAGCTTTACATCAATATCATCTACTGGGTGCATATAGATAAATTCTGCACTATTTTTTGCTATTGCTTCAATTATCAAATCATTCATTTTTGGTGAATCCTTTGAAATCATTGCCCCTAAACAAACAATATAATCACTTTTTGAAACTAATTCTAAATTCATATTTTACTCTTCATCATCGTCATTTATTTCTGACGTTTCTTCAATTTCTGCAACAGGTTTTGGTTCTGGTTTTACTTTTTTTACAACAATTGTCCAATCTACTTCATTGAACTTTAAAGAGTTCATCAATGTATATCCAGCTTCATAAACCACATCTGCTGATTTTTGAATATGTGAAAAATCTCCTATTTCAAAAAGGAATATTGCATTTTCACCATCAGCTATATCTTTATCCATAAGTTCTAACATTCTAGAGTAGAAATTATCTTTTAATGGTCTTAAATCATATCTTTTCATAAATCGCCTCCGTGGCTTCGCTTCGAAGTAAAGCAGTTTACTTTTTTCACGCTTCTCATCTATCAATCTCACCAAAAACCACGTTTAAATTACCAATAATAGTAACAACGTCAGCTAATTGATGACCTACTAAAACTTCTTCTAAAATTGCTGTATGCCAAAAAGATGGAGCTCGCAGTTTCATCTTATATGCGTATGGGCTACCATCACTTACAATCATAAATCCTAACTCACCTTTTGGTGATTCTGTTGCCACATAAACTTCACCTCTTGGAGGTCTCATACCTTGTGTAACTAAAACAAAATGTTGCATTAAGGCATAATTTTGAGTCATAATATCTTCTTTTGAAGCAGAAATATATTCTGGTGCATGTGCCATTAGTTCACATTTAGACTCTTTATACATAGGAATTAATTGTCTTAATATCTTTGCACTTTCTCTCATCTCTTGCATATGTATTTGGTATCTTGCAAAACTATCTCCAGCCGTTGCAACAGGAACATCAAAATCAAGCTCTGGATATAACCCATAAGGCATCTCTTTTCGTAAATCCCATTTTTGACCAGTTGCTCTTAGTATTGGTCCTGTACATCCCCATGATTTTGCTGTTTCATTATCTATTACTCCAACATTTTCAAGTCTCATTCTCCAGATTCTATTATCTGTTAAAAGTGCTTCGTATTTTGTAACTTCTGTTTCTAGGATGTTTAAATATTTTTCTAAATCTTCACACCAACCATCTGGTAAATCTAAAGGAACACCACCAATTCTAACAGCACTATGAGTAAGTCTTGCTCCACAATAATCTTCTATTAAATCTATTGCAAACTCTCTTTCTCTAAAAGCATAAAGGAAAACTGACATAGCTCCAACATCAAGAGCATGAGTTGCTAACCAAAAGAGATGTGACATGATTCTATTTATCTCTAAAAGCATAGTTCTTATAATCTCTGCTCGTCTTGGTGCTTCTATTCCTAAAAGCTTTTCAACAGCAAGTGCATAACCATAGTTATTAGAAGTAGCAGCAATATAATCCATTCTATCAGTTGTAGGTAAGAATTCATTATAAATCATATTCTCACCCATTTTTTCCATACCTCTATGTAAGTATCCAATATGGGGTCTTGATTTTACTATCTCTTCACCTTGAAGTTCTAGGATTAATCTCATTTGTCCGTGAGCAGATGGATGTTGTGGTCCAAAGTTAACCACCATAGTATTATCTGCTCTTTCAAAATTTATATTTTCAAAAAAAGGTTTTAGTCTATTGGTTTGTTGCATAATCTACCTTCTCTCATCTAATATTTTTGATTTATTTTCATCTAAATCTTTGATTAATCGTTTTCCAAATAGTTTAACTCCACCCTCTTCTGTGTAACCAAGTGGTGTTTGAGTTTCATTTCCTTCACTAATTGGTGTTCCAAATGGAACTTCATGTCCAAGTCTAGAGAATCTTGTAGTATCATATCTATCAACAGCCGCATCATCTCTCTCTTCTGGACCTATTTCAGCTCTTGCTTCTTTACCAAAGATATGGTCTACTTCGTACCATTGTGCAACTTCATCACCATGAAGAGGATAAGATTTTTTTAATGGATGGTCATACCAATCATCTGGCATAAGAATTCTTTTCATATTTGGATGATTTAGTATTTTAATTCCATACATATCGTACATCTCTCGCTCTGACCAATTTGCCATTTTAAATAGACCATAAACAGACTCTAATGTCTGTTTTTCTTCAATAAAACACTTAACTCTCATTCTTTTATGTTTAGTCATAGAAAGCATTTCATAAAAGATTTCAAATCCATTTCTAGTAGCTATATAATCTATTGCTGAAAGCTCCATAAGCATATCATATTCTAACTCTTCTTTTAAAAGTTTAAGGGTTTTTACATTATCTTCAGGTTTAACATATACAACTAACTCTTCCCTTTCAATATAACTTTCTAAAATCTGAATTTTTGAACTTATAGCTTCTATATCTTTTATATAAATCTCATCACTTCGTGGGTCAATTCTAGGAATTGTAGGAGTTACATAAAATCTGTCATTATAGTATGCTTTTTTTTGAACATTATCTTTAGGAGTATATTTTCTCATTATACTAACCTCTTTTTCTTTTTAGATAAAAATGCAGATTCTCTTCTTATCTTCTTTTGAAGCATCATAAGTGCATATTGCAGTGTTTCTGGTCTTGGAGCACAACCTGGAAGATAGATATCCACAGGAATTACCCTATCTACACCTTGAACAGTTGCATAGGTATTAAACATCCCACCTGTATTTGCGCAACTTCCCATAGAAATAACCCATTTAGGGTCAGGCATTTGGTCATACAATCTTCTCATATATTCAGCATGTTTTTTTGTTAGTGTTCCAGCTACAACGATAACATCAGCTTGTCTTGGACTCGCTCTAAATATTGTCCCAAATCTATCAAAGTCATATCTTGAAGCTCCCGTTGCCATCATCTCAATTGCACAACATGCCAACCCATAAGTTAAAGGCCATAAAGAGTTACTTCTTCCGAAGTTTACAATTTTGTCAACAGTTGTAAGAGCAATAGGTGCTCCACCGTCTTGAAAATATTTTATTTTATGCTGTGCCATTCAAGCGCTCCTTTTTTCCAAGCGTAAACAAAACCAATAGTTAATAAAAGAATAAACAAAATCATCTCTATAAAACCGAACCATCCTAAAACTTTAAAATCAACAGCCCAAGGAAACATAAAAATAATCTCTATATCAAAAAGTATAAATAATAATGCCATAAGGTAAAACTGTACAGAGATAGTATTTGGTTGTTTTGTAACTTCTGGTCCACATTCATAATATGTAGTTTTAAGTTTTTCAGTATCAAGTCTTGCCATCTTTCGGCTTACTAGCCTTGCTAACCATACTGTTGCTAAAAATGCAGCAAAAGTTAAAACAAACATCATAAAAACACCAAAATACGGATGAGCGAAATCCATATGAGTCATATTTATATCCTTAATTTAGTCGTACTAAATGAATTTAGTTTTATCATTTTAATTTATATTCAGCTAGATACTAGCAAAAATAATTTAAATCTAGACTTAATATTTTTACCATAAAATCGGCTAAAATTAAAAATAGCTTAGATAAAAATATACAATTTTTATCATTATTATTTCTATTTTTTATATTTACGGACAAAATGTATTAAATAATGGATTTATATTAATCCAATCTTAAAATAATATTAATAAAATCTATTAATATTATTTTATCATGTAGAGGCGTTTTTAAAACAGATTTAGAAGAATCCCACTTTATTTTCTTGGTCAAATTGAGACTTTTGTTCTTTAGATATTTGTTCTTGAAAATCTTCCATTTTAAAAATTGGTTCATCCATAACTGCAACTTTATATGCAGTATTTTTTATAATCAATTCTATTTGTCCACCAGTTAGTTCAACTTCAGATATTTTATTTATATCAAAATTCTTATCCAATGGAATATTTTCAGGTAATAACTTTTTCCAAATTTCTAGTCTTTGTTCTTTGTTTGGTTTAACAAACTCTATTTTATAGTTGAATCTTCTTGAAAATGCTTTATCTAGACTCTCCAAAAGATTTGTAGTTGCAATAAGTATTCCGTCAAATCTCTCTATTTGCTCCAAAAAGATATTTTGCATCTGATTGTGCATCTTATCACTACCACTTGTTGATTCTGTTACCCTTGAACTTAAAAACTGGTCAGCTTCATTTAATAAAAGTATTGGCTCTGATTTTGTTCTATCTTTTATATCGTTGTAAGTTTCAAAGATTTTTCTAACATTTTTTTCACTCTCCCCCACATACATAGAAAGAATTTTAGAACAATCAAATGCTAAAACTTGTCTTTTAAGTGATTTTGCTAAAGCTAAAGCAGTCAATGTTTTACCAGTACCAGCAACCCCATAAAAAATAATTCTAGCATCAATTCCTTTTTTCCTATCTTTTATTCCCCACTCTTTAAGTCTGTTGATAACTTTTTTATCAACTTGTTGTAAAAGTGCATCCAAGGTTTCTCTAGTCTTTGGATTTAAAACAACATCTTCCATAGTCTTATCTGTTGAGATAAGCTCAAACATATCCTGCTCTTTGATTACATTGTCAATTTTGATTTTTGCAGTTCTACTTTTTTTCTTAGTTGGATGTGAAATTTTATATAACACCTCATCAGGAATATAAAAGTTCCTATTTATCCCACCAAATGGAGTTAACATCTCATCATAATCCACAAGTCCAGTTGAAACAAGTTTTGAACTCTCTTCAAGAAGACTTCTATTTTTGATTTTTTCATAATCATCATGTGAAATCAAATCAATAAGTGAATTCATATCTCGTATTGACTCATCTCCTCCTGAATACTCCTCTTTTAAAAGAGCTATAAATATCATCTGCTCTTGTTCATTTAAGTCATTTTCTTTAAAAAATCCCACAAGCATAATCTCATTTGGAGTAGCTTGCACTCTCTCTTTAATCCTATTTTCCAAAAGTGTAAGTTTTGACTTTAGTCTTTTTATATTTGGTGATTTTTCATCAAAATTGTGTTTTACTACATTTAATTTTTGTGCCAAATCTATCTTGAAAAATTGGTCTTGTAAATACTCCAAATGATCACTATACTTTGTAACTTCTGGTAAAGACATATCCATAGAACCATCTTCCATAAGTTTTAAAAATGACGGTGTCAAAGATACACTTGAATTTAGTAATTCTAATTTTGATATTTCACTTAGTTTTATTGGAGTAAAAGAGTTTTGAACTAACCAACCAAGTTCAAGTAAAGATTTGATAACTTCTAGTTTATGAAGATGCTCATATTTTTTTACATCATAAAACTCTGATAAAATATCAATTACCATCAAAGCATCTCTACCATTTATATACTCTTTTGTAAGATGTTGAAGTATTTTCCCCTCTTCTAAATTACACTTCAACTGTATAAATAATTCATCTTTTTCTAAATCTATACTCTTTATAAATTTAATCAATTCATTCATTAATTGTTATTCCTATTTTTAATATATACCCTTAAAATTTCTTAGCTAAGTATCAATAATACATCAAAAAATCTTAAAATATAAGAAACCTCTATTTTAATCTCTTTTTTAAATCTTCATAAAATTTTTCACTATCTATTTTTTCTTTAAAATATAGTTTTTCATTTGATTTTATAGTATCAATTAATATATCTTTACCTTGTAAGTTTACATTTTTTATCTCATCATATTTGATATAAATATTCTCTTCAAACTCTATATTAAATTGATTATTTATTATTGTAATATTATCTACACATAAACCTTTATATCTTGAGTGATAGTTATAAATTGTAGTACAAGAGTTTTTTTTATAAAACTCCTCTATCATATCTATATTGAAAGAATCAATATATAAAACCCATGCAATGGCTATAAAAAAAGGGGAAAGTAAAATTAGTATAAGCATTTATGTAAGTCCTTTTAATAAGTAAGGTGTAATTCTAACACTATACTCATTAAAAGGTTTTCAATTATTTAAGTATTTAATATACTCTTTTTTAAAAAGCTTTTATTAGCATATTTCTTACTTTATCTTGTAATTCAGGGTTTAAATTTAAAACACTCAATCCATGAAATATGTCAATTAGTTCAGCTTCATCAAATATAGTATTTCGTTCATCTATACTATAAATAACATCTATTTTTCCATAGTCATAAGTATCTACATTTGTCACTTTTACAGTAAATTCACTATTTGCATAAGTATTATCTTTAATATTTTTTATCATATCATCAATAAAACTTGAAGGGATATTATTACTAACAATAAAATTAATAAAAACCTTATTACTATTTATTTTTATAGAATCGATATCAACACAGTCATATTGCTCATAGATGATTTTATTACTTTTGCCAAACATATCATATAAAGGACATTTGTCAAGTACATTTTTCTTTTTTAAGTGGGGTAAAGCATCCATCATAGGAAAATAGTTATTAAATAATTTAATCTCTGAAGGAGTTGCTTTTGTTTTAAATTGTTCATAGTTACTATAAAAAAGTTTAGCGGAACTGCTCATATTTTCTATATTGTCATTATTTTGCTGATTATTATCTATCATTATCCCATACCCTTTAATATATTGGATTAATTATATATATCTAAAGTATATTTTAAAATGAAATTTTTGATAAATATAGGCAAATATAAGGCTAAAAATAGCGTTTTAAACTATTTTTAAGTAAAGTTATTCGTTTTCTCTCCAAATTGAATTTTGCTCCCAGTTTTCTATGAAGCCCATACTTTCAAGTTTTACTTTAGGATATTTTGATAATAAAGCTTTTATATTTGATTTAAACTCTAATTCATCTTCTCCTATACTTGTAAGAATATACTCAATTACACTCAATGCAAAAAAGATTTTATTTTTACAATCCTTCAAATTTTCAAAAGCTTCAAAACCTTTTGGTATTTCAAAACTAACTCCTAAGGTTCTATTCCAAAGCCTACTATGATGAGCACAAATATTTCTTACACCTGACAGAGCATGAAACCATTTATAAAAAACAAGTTTATTTACTCCCTTTATATTTTGGATAACAAGGTTTTGTTCTTCCTCTTTAAGTATCATAAAAAACTTTGATAATGTTCCAAAAGATATAATTTCTACTACGCTCCAAACTGGTAAATCAACTGAATTATACTTTTCTCTAAAATGTTTTATAAAAAACTCTTTTGAACGACTTTTTTCTTTTAAAATATCATCATGCAACTCATCAAATTTGTCAGCTTTGTTTTCTCTAAAATTTTTAAGTAATAAATAACCAAACGCATCATATTTCAAAGAATGAAAATAAGCTATTTGGGTTCTAAAATATATTTCTATACTTTCAATTGCTTCAAAAACAATCTTTCTTAATTCAGCATCAAAATAATACAAAGAAATTATATCTTCAAAAGAGTGCTCTGGTAAAAACATATTTTTCTTTTCACTATTTTTTGAATATTGAAAAGGTAAAAAGTAAGCACTAAGTCTATAATAATTTATATGCTTTAATTTTGTCAAAACAAAAGAATCATTTGAAATTTGCAATTTTCTTTGCTTTAAAATTTCTAATTGTTCATTAAAAGTTTTATGTTTTTTTTGATATGAATTTTCTTGATTTTTTATATCTTGTAGCTGTTCTTTGAAGTTAATCATAAAGAAAACCCCTTCTTTGGCACTTCATTGAGAGGTGGAGGGGGTGTGTTAATGAAATAGTAGCTTAGATTTTCTTTAGGTGCACTTAAAAACACTTATTACTCTTTAGATTAATTTCTTTTAATTATACTAAAGTTATATAAAAATTATCTTTTGTATTTAAAGAACTTAATTATAATATTCCAAATTTCTTTGAACATCTCTATTCCCTTCTTTTTGAAGTGTCAAGTATTTCTTGACAGTTGTATCAAAATCCAATTCATTTTCTTCAAATATATTTTGAGTATGTAAACTAATGTTTTGTTTAGTTGTTTAAAAAAGTTCCGCCATATCTTTTTGAGTTAGCCAAATATTCTCACCCTCAAGTCGAGTTTGTATATTTGTCTTCCCATCTTCTGTTTGATATATAAGTATGTTTGAATTAGTCATTTTGATAGTTTCCTTGAAATTGAAAATGATAGTTTGTGAAATGAATTATACCAATAAAAGCTATTAGTCTTTTAAAATATTTCACTTTGTAATATTTATATAAATTTTGATTTAACTAATTTTGAATCTCTCTTGAGCATCCTTCGGCTGTCTCGCTTTTTCACTTTTTACCCTTCGGGATTCAGTCACTAGCGCTCCGGCATGGTGGCAAAAAGTGAAGAAGCGAAGAACGTCAGTTCTTTAAAAGCGTAATAAAAGAAAAAAGATTTTTCTTTTATTTTTCTACAAGATTATACAAATCTTGTATTTCTTGTTGCCAAATCTCCTCATTAATAGTCTCTAAAACTAAAGGAATATCATCCATCCTCTCATCATTCATAATAAACCCAAAGGCATCCCAACCTATCTTTCCTACACCCAAACTATCGTGTCTATCAACTCTGCTACCTAAGTCTGGTTTTGAGTCATTTATGTGCATACCCATTAGGTATTTACTTCCTACAACTTCGTCAAACTCTTTCCACGTTTTATCGTAAGCTTCACGTGTTCTTATATCATATCCAGCTGTGAACATGTGACAGGTGTCTATACAAACTCCAACTCTACTTTTATCTTCTATTTTATCTATGATATAAGCTAGATGTTCGAACTTGTACCCTAAGTTACTTCCTTGTCCTGCTGTGTTTTCTATGACAAGTTTTACGTCATTTGTAGCATCTATTGCTTTGTTCATAGAAAGGGCTATATTATCTAAACACTCTTCTTCACTTATTTTTCGTAAGTGACTTCCTGGGTGGAAGTTTAGTCTATCTAGTTTTAGGATTTCACATCTTTGTAACTCATGGATAAAACTATCAAGGGATTTTTGTCTTGCTTCATTATCTGGATGACCTAAATTTATCAAATAACTATCGTGAGGTAAGATATGTTTTGTTTGTATTCCGCTTTTTTCTAACTCTTCAAACCATTTATCTATAGTTTTAGTATCTAACTCTTTTGCTACCCATTGTCTTTGGTTTTTTGTAAAAAGGGCAAAGGCTCGTGCACCTATTGCTGTTGCATTTATGGGTGCATTGTACACTCCACCACTTGCGCTTACATGTGCTCCAACATATTTCATTTTAGTTCCTAATATCTTTTTGGAGCGATTTTACTCAATCTTGGGTTTTATATTCCTTATTGTTTCATTTTAGTATTTTTAGAGGGTTAGCCCTCCTTTTAAAATCTACTTACAAAGTTTTTGGTTACTTCTTCTACTATATATTCCTGAAAGTGCTTTTTGTAAAATACGAATTTCATAACAAAATTTACCATTTGTTTCTCTCATATCTAATTTTCTCACTATTTCATATATATCTACAGATTTTGAATTTAAAAACTTCCCATTTACTGGTTTATGTTTTGATAAAAAGATTTTATCAACATCCAAAATATAATAACTTTGATACTCTTCACCATGATATTTAACTATATTATTTTCTAAAAATTCTATTCTAAAAGGCTCATCAAAACTATTATATAAACCAAAAGATATACTTGCTTTTTTATTTTCTAGATTACTCATTTCCCAAATTCCCAATATGCTTTTTTGAGGAATTGCAAAAATTGATGTTATAAAAAATATTATTAAAAAAATTATTTTCATAAGTAATACTTCTATTTATGGTTTTTATATAATTATTTTATGCCTATTTTTATTAAGATATACTTATATAACTAATCTATTATTAAGTGAAATATTTTAGAAGAAAGATATAGAACCTTTAAAGATTCTATATCATTGAAAGTTTTATTTTAAAAGCTTTCCCACTCATCATTATTTGATTTTTGTGGAGTTATAACTTTTGGCTCCTCTTTTTTTGTTACAGTTGGAGTTGATTTTGCAGAAACTGGTTTTTTAGGAACAAAACTAGAATCTACAGAAGATGTGCTCTCTTTAGCTTTTTTTGTCATGTTACTATGTGAACTTTTACCATCAAATCCATTTTTATTTACATTTTCAACAATATCATTTGCAATATTGTTTGTTTTTTGTGCAATATCATTTGTTTTATCTGCAATTGCAGCATTTTCTTGTGTAAATTTATCTAACTGCCCAACTGCATCAGCAATTTGTGTCATACCTATTGCTTGCTCTTTTGCAGCACTTGTAACATCATCTATTAATTTACTTGTTTCTACAATTTTAGCTTCAAGATGTGTAAATCCTTCAATCATTTTATTACTAATTGTTTTACCACTATTTGCTTTTACGGTAGCACTTTCAACTAAATTTTTAATCTCTTTTGCAGCTTCTGCTGAACGAGATGCCAAGTTTCTTACTTCTTGGGCAACTACGGCAAATCCTTTTCCAGCTTCTCCTGCAGTTGCTGCTTCAACTGCTGCATTTAGACTTAAGATATTTGTTTGAAATGCAATTTGATCAATCACTGTGATTGCTTCATTTATATTTAAAACTGTAGTATTTATATCTTCCATCGCTACAACAGTATCATTTGCAAGATTTTTACCTTGAGTTGCAGATTCTTTTGTTTCATTTGAAATAGTGTACATTTGTTGAGCTTTCTGATTTGTTTGTTCAATAGTACCTGTAATTTCATCAATTGAAGCAGCTGTTTCTTCCAATGAAGCAGCTTGAGAAGTGGCATTTGAACTTAATGTTCTTACATTTGATGTAAGCTCACTTGAACTCTCTTGTAATGATAAACCATCTTTTTGATTATCCCTTAACATATATGTAATCATTCTGTTCATTTCAATAATTTCTTTTCCAATTTTTCCAGAATTTCCCATATCTAATTTAGCTGTAAAGTCTCTTTTTACATAAGAAGATAAAGCTTCACTAATTTTATTTAAATCTTTTCCCACTAATTGTTCTAAATTTCCCAACATAGTGTTTAGAAGATTTTTTAATTCATTAAGAGAATCTGTACTTGTATTTTTGTCTATTCGTTTATCTAAATATCCTTCACCCACATAATTTACTACACTTTTAACATTTTCAAGAAATTCATTATCTTGATTTATTTCCTTTTGGATTTTATAGATATTTTCATTTATACTTTTTGCCATAATTCCAAATTCATCATTTGATTTGATTTCAATTGGTTCTGTTATATTAGTCTCTTTATTTAAATATAAGAAAAAACCATCAAGCCCTTTGCCAATTGAATTTAAATTAAAATTAAGCTTTTTAATACTAAAAATAACTACTCCAGCCATCAATAAAATCCCAATTAAAGCAGCTACTATAGAGAAATTTCTTATAAAGTAGGCATTTTGTAAATACTCATCTTCAGGCACAGTTAAAAATAAATCCCAATAAATACCTTCATCTCCAATAGCAACAGCTTTTGAATAATAAAAATTAACTAAGCCATTTTCTTCTAGTTCAGAAAAAGTTGCATCTTTGTTTTCTCGTGCTTTTTCCATTGCATTTTTGTATTTCTCTGTAGAAGGAGCTAAAATCCCTAATTTTTCTCTTACTGGATGAGCTAATGTGTATTTATGTTCTCCCACAAGGAAAAAGTATCCAGTGTTATAATATTTTGTCTCTTTTGCTTTTTTAGCAAAAGTTTCTAAGTTAATATCAATTCCTGCTACACCTACATATTGGTTATTATTATATATAGGTGTTCCAATACTTACCATAAGTACTTTTACTCCATTTACAGGGTATAAATATGGCTTAGTAATATATATTTTACCACTATCCATAGGACCTTTTACCCATTCATCATTTTCTGAATAAACAGCTCCTGGAGAGATTGTTATACCAACATCTGTTCTTGTAACATATGGGTTAAATTGCCCAGTTTTATCATAACCTTCTTTTCCTGCTAATTCATTATTTTCTGGAAAAAGCAATGTCTTATCTTTAATCTTAAACCAAGCACCCACGATAATATCATTATGATTTAAGATATCTTTGAAATATTGAATAACATCTTTTGTTTCTAATGGAATACCTGTTTTAAAAGGCGTTTCAAATTTTCTGGCCATCAAGCTAGTAATAAGAATTGTTTGCTCAACTTTCCCTTGTATTATACTAGCTTCTTTATATGCAGCTTCCTTCAAATACTGTTCAGCCTCTTGTTGTGAAGTTTCATATGAATACTTAATAACAAAAAACATTGTTATACCAAAAACAATAACCAGCGTACTTAACACTTGTAATAATAATTTATTACCAAATCCCATTTGAGCCTTCATCTTTTCTCCTAATATTAATTTTTCTTATACTATAATACCATACTATGGTTACAAATTAGCTCCCAATTGTAATATCTTGAAATAAATAAATATTAAGGTTATTTTATGATACTTGATTTTGAAGAAATAGACGACTTAAATAGATATAAAATTATATCAGATACTATTGTTCCAAGACCTATAGCTTGGATAGTAACAGAAGATAATGGGATTTTAAATGCTGCACCTTTTTCATACTTTATTCCAATATCAAGTAGTCCAGTAACATTGATTGTATCAATTGGAATAAAAGATGATGGAACGCCCAAAGATAGCTTAGCAAATATCTTAAAAACAAAAAAAGCAACAATATGTTTTGCAAATAAAGATAATCTTGATAAAGTAAAACTTTGTTCAACTATGCTAAAAAAAGAACAAAGTGAAATAGAAGAGTATGACATTGAAGTACAAAAGATACTTGAAGATTTTCCACCTATGATTTCCTCTTCTCAAAGTGCTCTGTTTTGTGAGTATTATGACACTGTTAAAATACCTGGAAAAACCACACCTCTTATTTTAGAAGTTAAAAAACAGTTTATTGAAGATGATAGAATCAATGAAAAAATGCACGTTACTGTGGAAAATATAGGAAGATGTGGAGCTTCCTTTAAAGCTATGGTAGACCTTTAAACCTTAGGTCTTACCATCTCTTCAGGTTTTACGTACTCATCAAACTCTTTTTCAGTAAGTATTTTTAATCTTAGTGCTTCTTCTTTTAAAGTTGTACCGTTTTTATGTGCAGTTTTTGCTATAAGTGCAGCCTTTTCATAACCAATATATGGATTTAGTGCAGTTACAAGCATCAAAGAATCATTTAAATATTTTTCTATATTCCTTTTATTTGCACTTATTCCAACAGCACAATTATCATTAAAAGCATTTAGTGTATCACTTAAAAGTCTAATTGACTGTAAAATATTATAAGCAATCACTGGCTTAAAAACATTTAATTCAAAGTTACCTTGACTTGCAGCTACACTTACTGTTGTATGATTCCCCATAACTTGAACAGCTACCATTGTCATAGCTTCACTTTGTGTTGGATTTACTTTTCCAGGCATGATTGAACTTCCAGGCTCATTTTCAGGGATCGTTAACTCTCCTATTCCACATCGTGGACCTGAAGAGAGCCATCTTATATCATTTGCTATTTTCATAAGATTACTAGCTAAGGCATTTAAAGCTCCACTTAAAAAAACCTCTCCATCATGGGAAGTCAAAGAGTGAAATTTATTTGGGTGGGATACAAACTTATATTTTGTATTCGTATTTAAATTCAAATTCTCACAAACAAGGTGTGAAAAATCAGGATAAGCATTTAATCCTGTCCCAACAGCAGTTCCCCCAATAGCTAGTTCAGTTATATATTTCATACTATCATCAATTTGATTTAAGGCTTTTTCTAACATCTCAACATATGCTGAAAACTCTTGTCCTAAAGTAAGTGGAGTAGCATCTTGTAAGTGGGTTCTTCCTATTTTAATAATCTCGTCGAACTCTTTTGTTTTATTTTCTAAAGTAGTTTTTAATTGATTGATTGCAGGAATTAATTGTATTTGAAGTTCCAATACAAAGGCTATTCTCATAGCACTTGGGAAAGTATCATTTGAACTTTGAGCTTTATTTACATCATCATTTGGATGAATTAGTTTCTCAAGTCGATAATCTTTTCCTAGAAGTTCAGTTGCCCTTGAAGCTATCACCTCATTTAGGTTCATATTTGATTGGGTTCCACTTCCTGTTTGCCAAACAACTAAAGGAAAGTTATCATCAAGTTTTCCTTGAATTATTTCATCACATACTTTACTTATAGCATCTTTTTTTTCTAAGGGAAGTTTATTTAAATCATAATTTACTATTGCACAAGATTTTTTCAAATATGCAAAGGCTTTTATAATCTCTTTAGGCATCTTTTCAATACCTATGGGAAAATTCTCCAAACTTCTTTGGGTTTGTGCTGCCCAGTATTTGTCAGCTGGAACTTTAATTTCACCCATAGTATCTTTTTCAAGTCTATAATCCATATTAATCCCTCCTTTTTACTAATTATATAGCAAAAAACAAAGGGATTACATAAAAAATTTATTTAACTATTTGATGTAATTTAGAACATTGAGATAACAATACATCTGAACCTGCCATATCTTGAACAATATCTTCAAAAGAGTGGAAGTGAGCATTGTAAACATAAATAAATATCTCATCACCTTTTTCTAAAAAGTTATGTTTTCCAAAATCACTATATGCAGTAGCCCCTGCTGCAATTAGTAAACCTTTGTGTTTATTCATATTTTTTATTAAAGGTGGTAAGCCTTCCAATGGACCAATTTCTTCTTGTGTATTAAACTTATCTATCATCCAATCTTTTAATTGGTTGAAAAAATAAGAATAAGAATTAACAGCACTTACTGCTCCATATTCATAAACCATTCCATCTCTTCTTATAAAAGAAGCAATATGGAATTTATTTAAGATTCCTTTTTCTGTGAAATCATCTATTTCAATAAACTCATGGGCAATCCCCTTTGAACCCATTCCCCAGTTCTTTTTTGTACTTAATTTATTTCCATCTTGAACTCTATTTGAGCAATCATTAAATGCACCAAAATATCTTGGCTTCAAATCTACTAATTTGTCATTTTCATATACAAAATCACAAATTAATCCAACTTCTGCCTCAACTTGTAATTGTTCTATACCATTATGATTTATCTCTTTTGTACATATTGGGAATTGACCTAAATAGCTTTCATCGTTTGGAAGATAAAAAGGAAATAAACCTTTTGGAGCATCTTTTTCTTCTGTTTTAATCACTGAAAACTCATCTGCTTCCCCTGCTTCTCCTAAGTGATTTGCAAAGTTTCCTGCAACACCAAAACCTAAATAATCTTTTAAGTCTTCTATATTAATATTATACTTATTCATTTTTTTTGCCTTTAATTTTAAAAAATTTATGACAATTTATTTTTTATTTTTGGGGTGATTATTTATTAGAGTGAGAATATTTTCGTGAAGTTTATGTGGGTAGTTAAAGATATTGTCTAAAAAAATCTACCAGCGGTACAAACTCTTCTCACTATTATTGGCGAGCATGACGAGTCTATTATTTAATAACATCATTTGTCCTTTTATTTAATTTCGAGATAAAAGGTTACTCCTCTTATCTAGAAACTTAGCTTAAAAAATAGAACTAAGAAAAAAATCTTTTCTCTACTTCATCTAAAAGTTTTGCTCCTGAAAATTTAGCTCTTTGAACTAACTCCCAAAAGTATCTATATGTTGCTCTATCGTGTAACTCACCGTCGTATTGGATTGGTCCCCACTCTGCATCTTGAGCATTTAATAAAATATTTTGTGCAGCTTCAAGTTCTGTAAAATCTGGTTTCATAGCATCAACGATAGCTTGTACTTGTGTTGGATAAATTGACCACATTCTCATAAATCCAAACTCATTTCTAGCACGCTCTGCATCTTTGTATGTTTGGTATGGGTTTTTTAAATCCAAAGTAACATTGTGACAAGGTATTACATGGTTTTGAATAGCTGCTTGTGCAACTCTTACTTTTGCCGCACCAATTAGTCTATGTTCAAATTGTCCTGGGCTTCTCATATTACTTGCTGGAATTGCACCTTGATAACCTGATACAAAATCCATAAGACCGAAATCTAATACTTGTAACCAAGGTAAAGTTGCAATTTTCTCTACATCTTGTAGTGCCCCATGGGTTTCAATAAGTACATGAATTGGAATCTCTTTTGAAATCCCAGCTTCACGTGCAACCTTTTGGATATATTCAACTTGAGTTTTTGCATCTTCATAACAAGTTGACTTTGGTAAAGTAATATATGCTAATTTTTCTCCTGTCCCTGGTACTAAAATATCAATATCTTGTCTCCAATCAGGATGTGAATGATCATGGATTCTAGTCCCTGCCATACCATATGGATTTGCATCAGAATTTACTACTCTAACTATCATATTGGCATGTTCAACTTCTTTTCCTGTCTCTGCTCCATCTTCACAATCACAAGTAATATCAAAAACTGGTCCTAATTTTCTTTGCATTTCAAAACCTTTTAGAATAAGCTTTTCGCTTCCTGCAAAGTGTTCACAAGTTGGTATAATTGGTAAAGATTTTCCTGAATCAAATAGTGCTTCATTTGGATGTGTCATAATATTTTCCTTTTTAAATTTCGTCCCTCAATTTTAAAAGGGATCTTTTATGTTATTTGTCTACTTTTTAGCACAATTTATAAAAAATTGTTAAAAGTAGCAAAACCTAAAGAAGGCAACGAGTTGCCTTTTACGTTAACTCTATTTTTGTTTTTTTGGTATAACTACAGTGTAGTCTAAGTCTAATACAACTTCTTTTTTATACTTTCCATTTTTATCAAAGCAAGTATCAAAAGTCTCTGGTCTTTGATTTTTAAGTGCAACTGTTCTAAGTCGCAATAAACCTAAATCTTCTCTTTTATGCTCAATTGTTTCAATTACTTCAGTGTAAGCATATATCGTATCACCTGCAAATGTTGGATTTGCATGTGCTCCACTGTTGATTGAATAAATCCATTGGGCATTTTGTAAACCATTAAAAGAGATACTTCTAGCAATAGAAATAACGTGTCCACCATACATAAGTCTTTGTCCCATTGGTGAACTTTTCATCATAAAATCATCAAAATGCACTTTTGCATTATTTTGATAAAGTTTAGTAGCTAGGGTATGGTCACTATCATCAATAGTAATACCTTCTGCATGATTTAATCTCTCTCCTACTTCATAATCTTCAAAGAAGTATTTTCCACCAGTAGCATCTGTATCAATACTTCCTAAAACTGGAATAGTTAATTCAGATGCTATAGCTTGAGTTTTTGCAAAAGTTGGAACTTCATTTATTCCACTCATTTCATCTTTATTTCTTTTATGAACCATAACCCATCTTTTAAGATTTAAAACCTCTTTTTCATCTTGGTTATATCCAATAGAGTGTACATAAACTACTCCACTTTTTCCATTTGAATTCTCTTTTAAACCAATTACTTCAGTTTCAAGTCTTACTGTATCTCCTACAAACACAGGATTTGGGAAAGATACTTCTGCATAACCTAAATTTGCAATTGCATTTAAAGAGATATCTTGAACAGATTTTCCAAATGTTAAATGAAACATCAATAAATCATCAAGTGGTTTTTTCTTATACCCCATTTTTTGTGCTAACAAATCAGATGAATGTAAAGCAAATCTACTTCCAGTAAGGGCAATGTAAAAAGATACATCACCATCACTTATAGTTCTTGGAAGTGGATGAACTATTTTTTGACCAATTTTAAAATCTTCAAAAAAGTTTCCAAAATTGATTTTAGTACTTATTTTAGACATTTCTTCCTCCCCTTATTTACCAAATAAATTTTGACCCAAAGATTTATATGTTTCATATAATGTAATCATCTTTTTAGCCCATTTAATTCTACAAATATCAACAAGTTTATCTTTATACAAAATAACTTCTCTACCATCTTTTACAGCATCTTCATATTGAGAAATCATCTCTTCAAACTCTTTTACTTCTTCTCTTTTTGGTGTAAATATATCATTAATATACTCAATTTGTACAGGGTGAACCAAAGATTTGCCATCAAATCCTAAATCAAAAGCATCTTTTGTAGAGTCTTCACAAGCAAACTCATCGTGAACATCATAATGAGGTCCATCAATTACTACTTTATTGTATGCTTTTGCTGCTAGTGCAATTTGAGAAAGATAATTAAACATTGCTTTAGCACCTTTTTTTACATCTATTTGAAGTCTATTTGCTAATTTATTTGAACCAGCAACAATAACTTCAACTCTTGGTGAAGCTGCACAAATTTCTTGAATATTTAATACAGCTAATGGTGTTTCAATCATAATCATCATAGTTAAATTTTCATCAACCTCATCAATTAATTTCACTGCTTCTAAAACATCTTCTTTTGTCTCTATTTTAGAAAATAGTAATCCATCTATATCAAGCTCTTTGGCAAGTTCTAAATCTTTTTTTAGATCTTCAGTTCCAAGATTATTTACTCTTATGATTCTTTCTGATTCACCAAATTTAGCACCATCTTCTTTATAAACTTCACTTAATACAGTTCTTCCTGATTCTTTCTGCTCTGTTAAAATAGCTTCAAGGTCAAAAATTACACTATCAGCTAAAACTGTTTTTGCTTTTTTTACATACTTTTTATTATATGAAGGTACAAAAAGAAGTGATCTTCTAGCTTTGTATTCTAAAATCTCTTCACCAATACTAGCTGCTGTCTCTTGCTCTTGGATATTTTTAACAAGTTGTTTTCTAAGAACTTTTCCATTTTTTGTTCTTGGATAATCTCTCATTGTAAATATTCTTTTTGGAGCTTTGTATTTAGCTAAGTTATCTTGTGAAAATTTTAATATCTCTTCTTCTTGCTCTGTAGTTAACTCCTCATGTCCAATTACAGCAATAGCTACTAAAGTCTTGTCTTTTTCAATATCTAATCCAAAAGCAACACAATCAGCTACTAAAGGATGAGTTTTTACAACTCTCTCAATCTCATGTGGAGAAACTCTAAAGCCAAAAGTATTGATAATATCATCTTTTCTACCTATAAACCAGATATATCCATCTTTATCTCTTTTTGCATAATCTCCTGTAAAAAAGTATCCATCATGTTTAGCTTTTGAAGTCTCTTCTTCAAGTTGCCAATATTCCAAAAATAACCCTGGGTCATCAACTCCAATACAAATCATACCCTCTTCTTCTAATCCAACTTCTTCCAAAGTATTTGGGTCTATTAGTTTTACGATATGTCCTGGTTGTACAAATCCTGCACTTCCTGGTCTTATTGGATTATTAACAGAGTGTGAAATATAATAAGAACACTCACTCATACCAATTGCTTCATAAATATCTTGCTTAAACTTCTCTCTCCAAAGCCCCAACATCTCATCAGATAGATGCTCACCAGCACTCATGCAGTATCTTAAACTTGGACAATCTTCAATTGTAAAATCTGTTTTTTGGATAATTTGTCTATAGATTGTTGGAACTCCAATAAAAATAGTACATTGGTGTTTTTTAATTAAATTAATCCAAGTTGTTGCGTCATTTGCACCTTCATATGCAATAACAGTATGACCATTATATAAGGGATCCATAAGTGCTGAACCTAAAACATATGTCCAGTTAAATTTTCCAGAGTGCATGATTCTATCATTTTGTTTGAAATTAAACCAATACTCTGTTGCTGGTGTTCTTCCTACAAGTGATCTATGTGAGTGTAAAACTCCCTTTGGATAACCAGTTGTTCCTGATGTATAAACTAAATATGCTGGCTCACCTGATTTTGATTTATAGTGATTTGGCGTTGCATCACCATTTTTTAAAATATCATTTAAAGCATAAACATTTATACTTTTTGGTTTTACTAAATCCTCAACACTATCAATTGCTGCAACAATAATTGTTTTTAGATTATCTATATTTTCTAAATATGGCACCAAATTTTCATACATAGAAGCAGATAAAACAATAGCACTTGCTTGTGAATCTTCAGCAAGATATTTAACTTCTGAACCACTTAAAAGTGTTGAAGTAGGAACTGCAATAATTCCAGCTTTGATTGCTCCAAAAAATGAGATTGGATAAGCAAGTGAGTTTTTTAAACAAACTAAAACCCTATCTCTAGCACCTATTCCAATACTTGTAAGGAAATTTGCAACTTGGTCAGATTTTGTAGCTAAATCTTTATATGTGATTTCATCAGTACCTTTGTTTTCATCTTCAATTATCATTGCTGTATTGTTCTCATTTGCTGTTCCAACATGAGCAGATGTACAAGCAACCCCAATATTTAAAAATTCAGGTACTTCGATTTTAATAGTTGAACTCATAATTTTCTCCTTACTATATTTGACCATAAGGCCAGTTTTCTTTAAATGTATGTAATGGCATTTTATTTAATACTGTTAATGCAAAGTTTTGATCATCTTTACTTAAACTTCTAAGAGCATACCCTCTTAAAAGATTTTGCAATGATTTACCAAACATTGGTGGATCTAACATCTCACCTTTATATCTAATTGCCCCACTTAATAAAGCATCCGCTTCAAGTGCAGCTTTTAAAATATTAATATCATTTTCAATCTCTTTAGGACTAGGTGTAAATGCAACTTTACAAATATTGATATGATTTGGAGTAATAACTTGTTTACCTGTTAATCCCATAGCTGTTTCTCTTTTTGCATGTTCATAAACATATCTTGAAGCATCATCACCATGTAAATCTAACCATCTTCTAATATCTTTTTTCTCAACACAAGAATCTGGTAAAGAGTTTGGAGTAAGTAAAACTTCAACCCCACCAATTACACCTTTTCCTTTAATTCTTGCTTCCATTGTAAGCATATTAAAAAAAGTCTCTAACTCATCAATCCAACCCTCTGGTGTGATTTTATATGCCATTGCTTTTGAAAAGTCATGGATACCAAATACCACGTGTTGAACAGTTGAGTGACTCATAAGTTTATCAGCTATTTGAAGTGATTTTGGATGTTCTATAATTGGTTGAATTTGTAAATTACTACCAATAGAAACTAACCAAGATGATAAATCTCTAATTTCAGCATCCCCATAAACTTCACCAGCTTTTGCTAAAACTATTGCATCAATATATTGATGAACTTGTTTTAACATTTTTAAATCCTCTTCATACTCATCTGTTCTAAAAGGATTTATTCTAATTGCTATTTGAAAATCTCTTTGCGGGAATTTTGGTAACTCTTGTATTAAAAGCTCTCTACTCATAGCCTTTTTTCTACAACCATCTTCCAAATCAAAAAGCACTGTGTGTGCTTTTGTTTTATAAGCATGTTTTTGAAGTCTTAGTTTTGCTTGCTCCATAGTTTCATAGCTTCCATCCAATGGATTATATTTAATTGGAGGGTAATAAATCTGAATTCCAGGCCAATGCCCACCTAATACTGGTTTTAAATCATCATTTGCAGTTAATTTTGATAAATCTATTATAGACGAAGTCATGATATTTACCTTTTATATTTAAATTTTTTTATTACTTTTTATATAGTAATACCTCTTCTTGTTGGAGAATTAATCCATACATGAAATAAACTCAAATATAAATTCAATTATTAATTTCTAAATTAAGTTTTTCTTTATAAAGCTCCAAAATAGCCATTTTATTGTACTTTTTAAAATACAACTTTTTATGAGTTTCACATAGTGAGAAATTTTTTTTCAAAACTCTTAAAAGATGAAATTAAATCTTTTCAATTTGTACTTTAAATTATATATTTGTTCTTTCACGGAACAGTCCAAGAAAATTTTAAGTTTAGAAGAAAGAAAAAAAGGCAATTTAACCAAAAAATGTTAAAATTAGAAAAATCAAATTAAAAGAAACACTATTGCAAAATCAAAATAAATCACTAATAAAAGGCTTATCAATACTTAAGTCTATTATGAAATCAACTAAACCTTTAACGGCTAATTACCTATGCCAAACCCTTGATATAGACAAAAGTACAATGTCAAGACTTATCACAACTCTTGTAAGTGAAGGTTTTATAGAGTATGTTGAAAACTCAAAGGAGCTTGTATTAAGTGATATTATGAAAAATATATCCCAAAAAGAGATAAGGGATAAAATAGTAGGAAAAACAAGTGCTTTACTTGATGAGATTTTTTATTTAACGGATGAGTGTTCATATATTGGAATACTTGATAATAATGCTGTTTTATACTTAAATCAAGTGGATAAATCAAATAGAGTTTTAAAAACAAAAAATTCAATTGGACTACATGCTCCACTTCATACAAATGCTTTTGGTAAAATTTTATTAGCTTTTGAAAAGATAGATTTAAAAACTTTAGACTTAAAAAAATATACTGTAAATACTATTACAACTGTAACTAGACTACAAAAAGAGATTGACTTGGTGAAACAAAGAGGTTATGCCATTGGTTTTGAAGAGTATGAATTTGGACTTTTTTCAATAGCAGTACCATACTTCAATAACAAAAGAGAGTTTGTAGGTACTATTGGTATTTCAGGATTATCAGCAAGGGTAAATCAAGATAGTTGTCACGAAATAGCTAAACAAATCTTTAATCTTGTAAATCCTGTTATCTAATCTTTTTTTATTTTTATTAAAATATTATGTTCTTTATCCCTAAAAACTGTCTCTTTATTGTTGTTATCAAAAATTGATTTTAAAAAATCTTCTTTATATGAACTGTGTAAATATTTTTTATTGAATTGTTTTAAATCTTCACACTCAAACATTGATTGACAAACTTTATCTTCATATATTTTCAAATCCAAAACAGTTTTACCAGCACTGTATATTTGAACTTGAGTATAACTATCATACTTATAAATAAAGCCTTTATCATAAAATTTCATAGTAGGTGTTTTTATCAAAATAGTAGCACTTGAGGAATTAATAACTTGCTTTTGTGCACATGATGAGAAAAAGAAAATCACAATTAATAGTGATATAAATATTTTCATGAAAAGTACTTCTCCTTTGATTTTGAAAATAATTTTACTATAATACGATTAAATAAAGGATTTAAATGCTTGTTCATATATGTTGTTCAGTTGATAGTCACTACTTTTTAGAAAGACTTCAACAAGATTTTCCAGATGAAAAATTAGTTGGTTATTTTTATGACCCAAATATTCATCCATACAATGAATACCTACTTAGACTAAAAGATGTGGAGTACTCTTGCCAAAAATTAGGTATAGAATTACTTGAAGGTCCATATAATCTTGAAGAGTGGCTAAAAAAAGTAAAAGGTCTAGAAAATGAACCAGAAAAAGGGGATAGGTGTACGGTTTGTTATGATGATAGATTGGAAACAAGTGTAAAAAAAGCTGTTGAATTAGGACATGATAAATTTACAACTACCCTTCTAATTTCTCCTAAAAAATCCCAAGAAAAACTTGAAATTATTGGAAATGATTTAGAAAAAAAATACGGTCTTAAATGGATATTCAAAGATTATCGAAGTGGTAAAGGGATGGAAGAGCAAGCTAAAGTTGTAAAAGAAAACTCATTTTATAGACAAAACTATTGTGGTTGCTTATTTGGATTAAGTGCCCAAAGGGAAAACCAAGATAAAATCATTGATGAGATGTTTTTACCCCTTTCTAATCAAACTTTGCCCCAATCAATTGAATACAGATTAAATTTATACAACAAAAGAACAAATTTAGAAGAGACAAATATTCCATATAGAATCATAAAACAAAGATTTCTAAACTATAGACTTCTAAATGCAAAAGTTAAAATTGATGGGGAAATTATACCTTCATATTTTCTTTGTTATTCAACAATAAATAGGGGTAAAACAAATGCCAAAATAGCATTTGAAAAAGCAGAAATATACTATTTGAACAAAGATGAAGTTAAACTTTTAAGTATAGATACTTTTAATGACATTACCCAATCACACTACCGAAATGTAAAAGATTTGATGTATCATCCATTAACTTTTGAAGCTGAATTAAAAGTAAGAAATGATATCACCCAAAATCCTTATGGACTATCTGCAATTATAATTATAGATGAAATAATAGATGGTAAATATGATATTACTATCGATGCAAAAGTATATGATGATACAAAAGAGGTAATTATATAAATGAAACTTCTTGTAAGTGCAATGGAAACATCATCAAATATCCATTTAGCTGAATTAAAAAAACATCTAAGCGAAGATGTGGAACTTTTTGGCATCTTTGATAAAAAACTTGGAAATCCTAACTATGATATTGAACAACTTGCTATCATGGGTTTTGTTGATGCTATAAAAAGATTACCATTTTTCTTTAAACTAAAAGATGAGATGGTAGAACTTTCACAAAAAGCTGACAAAGTTTTACTTATGGATTCATCAGGATTTAATCTTCCTTTAGCAAAAGCTATCAAAAAAAAATATCCAAATAAAGAGATTATTTACTATATCCTTCCTCAAGCGTGGGCTTGGAAAAAGGGAAGAATTCCTAAGATTGAAAAATATTGTGATAAACTTTGTTCTATCTTACCCTTTGAAAAAGACTACTATACACAAAAAGAAAAAATCAATTATGTCGGGCACCCCTTACTTGATGAAATAAAAGACTTTAAAACTGAAGCTTCAAATACTAATAAAATAGCGTTTATGCCTGGAAGTAGAAAAAATGAGATTATAAATCTTATGCCAATTTTTAAAGAACTAATTAAGCATATCCCAAATAAAGAGTATATTTTAATTATTCCTTCAAAATTTGATACAGAATATATTAAAACTCTTTATGGAGACATATCAGCATTTACTATCTCAAATGATGCCCATAACAGCCTAAAAGAAGCTGATTATGCTTTTATTTGTAGTGGTACAGCAACCCTAGAAGCAGCACTAATTGGAACACCTTTTACACTTAGTTATATTGCTAAAAAACTAGATTATTTTATTGGTTCACGTCTTGTTAAACTTCCAGCTGTAGGATTAGCTAATATTTTCTTTTCAAAGATGGGAAAAGGTTTAATTCATAGTGAATTTTTACAAGAAAATGTAACTGTTGAAAACCTTTTAAATGATTATAAAAAAATGGATACAAAGAAATTCATAGAAAATTCAAAAATACTTAGAGAGTATCTAAAATTTGGAAGTTCCAAGAATGTGGCTCATATAATTCAAAACTAATTTATATTTTGATAAAATATATGCCTTAAATAAAAATATATAGGAAAATTGATGTTAGACGTTACACAGATTCAAGAGATACTTCCACATAGATACCCTTTTTTACTTGTAGATAGAATTACAGAGATGGAAAAAGGTAAAAGTGTTATTGGTTTCAAAAATATCTCTATTAGTGAACCTGCTTTTATGGGACACTTTCCAGGACATCCTATTTATCCAGGAGTTTTAATCCTAGAGGGTATGGCACAAGCTGGAGGAGTTTTAGCACTAAAAAGTAATGATTTATCAAAAGAAGAATTACAAAATAAAGTTATCTATTTTATGAGTATTGATGGGGCAAAATTTAGAGCACCAGTTAAACCTGGTGATAGACTAGAATATAGAATTGAAATAAAAAAATTAAGAGGGACATTAATTGTACTTGAGGGTAAAGCTTTTGTTGATGATAAGTTAGTCGCTGAAGCTGAATTAAAAGCTATGGTAATGGATAAATAGGTTACTTGATGAATAACATCCATAAAACGGTTATAATAGAAGATGGTGCAATTATTGGTGATAACGTAACTATTGGTGCCTATACAATCATAGGTGCTAATGTAAAAATTGGTAATGGAAATATTATTGGTTCACATTGTGTTATTACTGGAAAAACAACAATTGGTGACAATAATAAGATTTACTCCCACGCAGCACTTGGAACAGATCCCCAAGATTTAAAATTTGAGGGTGAAGAAGTTGAATTAATCATTGGTAATAACAATAAAATTAGAGAATTTACACTTTTTAACCCTGGTACTAAAGGTGGTGGTTCTATCACAAGAATTGGTGACAATAACCTTTTTATGGGATATGTTCACGTTGCACATGATGTAATTATTGGAAATCATTGTGTATTTGCAAATGTTGCAACACTTGCTGGTCATGTTGAAATTGATGATTATGTAGTTGTGGGTGGATTAACTCCAATTCATCAGTTTTGTAAACTAGGAAGCCATGTAATGGTTGGTGGAGGTTCTGTTGTAACTCAAGATATCCCTCCATTTTGTTTAGCGGAAGGAAATCGTGCAAATCTTAGAGGTCTAAATCTTAATGGATTAAGAAGAAGATTAGATAGAGATGATATAAATGCTGTAAAAAAAGCATATAAAGAGATTTTTGAATCAGGACAGCCTATACAAGAAGTTGCTAATGAATTAGTAAGAACTCAAGATAATAAATATATTTTAGAATTAGCAAATTTTGTTATTAATACAAAAAGAGGTATTCCTTTTATTAGAAAGCAGGAGAAATAAATCGAATGAGTAAATTAAAATGTGATTTTTGTGGGGCACAAGATAGTAATGTAAATCCAGTTATATCTGGGGACAATGCTTCTATTTGTAAATCTTGTGTAAGCGCTGCTTTTGATATAATGAGCGGAAAAGAACCTGCAGATGACGAACAGTTTTCAAACAATGAAACAGAACAAAAAGCAATTGAACTAAAACTTCATACTCCAAGTGAATTAAAAGCTTTACTTGATGATTATGTTGTAGGACAACATAGAGCTAAAAAAGTTTTATCAGTTGCTGTTTATAACCACTATAAAAGAATTTTTAGAAAAAATGAAATAGGTGAAGATACTGAAATAAATAAATCAAATGTCTTACTTATAGGACCTACAGGTTCTGGAAAAACATTACTTGCACAAACTATTGCTAGATATTTAGATGTGCCTTTAGCAATAGCAGATGCAACAAGTCTAACAGAAGCTGGTTATGTGGGTGATGATGTTGAAAATGTTATTACAAGACTTTTACAAGCAGCAAATGGTGATGTAAAAAAAGCAGAAACTGGAATTATTTTTATTGATGAAATTGATAAAATTGCTAGAATGAGTGAAAATCGTTCAATCACTAGAGATGTATCAGGAGAAGGTGTTCAACAAGCTATGCTTAAAATCATAGAAGGAAGTGTTGTAAATGTTCCACCAAAAGGTGGAAGAAAACATCCTGGTCAAGATATGATACAAGTTGATACTACAAATATTTTATTTATTTGTGGTGGGGCGTTTGATGGACTTGAAGATATTATCAAAAGAAAAAAAGGTAATAATGTTTTAGGTTTTAACCAAACTAAAAAAAGTAAAAAAGATGATGATGGACTTATCTCTTTAGTTGAAGCAGATGATTTGGTAAAATATGGTTTAATTCCAGAGTTAATTGGAAGATTACATATGATTGCTACATTAAATGAAATCACTGAAAATGATATGGTTCATATTTTAACTGAACCAAAAAATGCTTTAGTAAAACAGTATATTAAATTATTTGAAATGGATAAAGTAAATCTAGAATTTGATAAAGATGCACTTCTTGAAATAGCTAAAAAAGCTATTGAAAGAAAAACAGGTGCTAGAGGTCTTAGATCAATTTTAGAAGATATTATGTTAGATATTATGTTTGATTTACCAAACTACAAAGATAAAACTATTACTATTACAAAAGATGTAGTAAGTGATAAAAAAGAACCAAAAATTGCTTAATTTAAAAAGGAGAAAGAGTATATGTTTTTAGACAAATTAATTGGATTTTTTTCAAGTGATATGGCTATCGACTTAGGGACTGCTAATACTATCGTTTCTGTAAAAGGAAAAGGTATTATTATCAATGAACCTTCAGTTGTTGCTGTTCAACATGATAAATATGGAAAAGATAAAATATTAGCAGTGGGTGTTGAAGCTAAACAAATGATAGGTAAAACACCTTTAAATATTCAAGCTGTAAGACCAATGAGAGATGGAGTTATTGCAGACTTTGAAATGACAGAGAGAATGATTAGATATTTTATCGAAAGAGCTCACTCAAGAAAATCTTTTATAAGACCTAGAATCATTATTTGTATTCCATATGGAATTACACAAGTGGAAAGAAAAGCTGTAAAAGAATCAGCACTAAGTGCAGGAGCTAGAGAAGTATTTCTTGTAGAAGAACCAATGGCAGCTGCAATTGGTGCAGGTATTCCTGTTTCTGACCCTTCTGGTTATGTTGTTGTTGATATTGGTGGTGGTACAACTGAAATTGGTGTTACATCTCTTGGGGGACTTGTTCTATCTAAATCAATTAAAACAGCTGGAGATAGATGTGATAAAGCTATCATGGATTATGTAAGACAAAACTACAATTTATATATAGGGGAGCGAACAGCTGAAACTATCAAAATAGAAATAGGAACGGCTGTTAAACTTGACCAAGAGTTAAAAATCAGAGTAAAAGGTAGAGATAATTCTGGATTATTATCTACTATTGAATTAGGTTCTGAGGGTGTTAGAACAGCTATTAAAGAACCTCTTAGAGAAATCGTTGCAGCAGTTAGAAGCGTATTAGAAGATATGCCACCTGATTTAGCAGGAGATGTTGTTGATAATGGTGTTACATTAACTGGTGGTGGAGCTCTAATTAGAGGTTTAGATACTTATTTAGCTGACATTATTAAATTACCTGTAAAAGTTGCTGAAGAGCCACTTTTAGCTGTTGCTTATGGTACAAGTAAAGTGTTGGATGAGGAAGCTTTATTAAAATTAATTTCTAATGAATAAAATACTCTTTTTTCTTCTTTTTATTATAATGACTGGTCTATACATTTTTAATGTGGACCAGTCTGTAAGCTCAAATTTTAAATTTATAAATGATATTAAAAAATTTTATACTGAAAAATTAATTGTTGTGGAAGAGATTTTAACAAAATATTTTTTTCAAGCACAAACAATTGAAAACCTAGAATTAGAAAATCAAGATTTAAAAAAATTTAGACTTCTTTATGCAGAAAAAAACCTAGAACTAACAAAAATAAAAGATATTCATGTTGATTTACAAAACTACAAATCTGACTTAAAACTAGCAAAAGTTTTATCTTATGTTGATTTTGATGACTTTACAAAAGTTTGGCTAGATGTAAAAAAAACAGACTCTAAAATACAAGGCTTAATTTCAGAGAATTATGCAGCTGGAATTGTAGTAAATAAAGGTGATCAAGCATTGGCATTATTAAATGGAAATGAAAAAAGTAATTATGCTGTTTTTATTGGAGAGAATAATGCACCAGGGATTACCCATGGAAATCCTAATTCTAATGTTCTTTTAGCAAAATTTATTCCCATATGGATAAATATAAAAGTTGGAGATGAAGTAATTACTTCTGGGATGGATAATATTTTCTTTGAAGGTTTAAAAGTTGGGAAAGTTGTAGCTATTAGAAAAATGGCAGATATGCAAGAAGCAAAAATAGAACCATACATAAATGCACTGGAGCAAAACTTTTTTTACATATACTCAAAAAAAGTAATTGTAAAACCTCTTACAAAACAAACTGAAACAAAACCTAATAAGAAGCCATAATTTTATCAACTTGATTCCAAGTTAATCCATCTTTTTTATCTTCACCTTTGAACATATTGTAAATATATCTAGCAAACATATCTGTTTCTAAATTTACTTTTGTTCCTATTTTATATCTTTTAAATAATGTATTTTCAATAGTGTGTGGGATAATAGTAAGTCTAAAAGAGTCTTTTAAAACTTCATTAACTGTAAGTGAAACCCCATCAATAGTCACACTTCCCTTAGGAATTATATATTTTGCATATTCACTTGGTAATGAAATAATAAAATCTGATGAGTTGCCATTTTTGTTTATAGCTTTAATTGTTCCTAAACAATCCACATGACCTTGTACAATATGCCCTTCAAATCTATCACCCATCATCATGGCAGGTTCCATATGAACTTTACCCTTATAATTTTCCATTGCAAGAATTTCTTGTGATTCAGGTGAGAGTTCAACACTAAATGTGCCACTTGAAACTTTTACTACAGTTAGACAAGCACCGTTTATAGCTATTGAATCACCTATTTTTGGAGTATATTTTGCCTTTAGTGTAAGAAGATTTGACTTGAAGCTTAACACCTCTGCCATCTCTCTAATTAGTCCTGTAAACACATCTCTCCTTTAAAACTTTTGTAAAACCATAAATATTTGGTATAATACCGAAAATTTATTGAGAAGCTAATTTTAAACTATTCTAAAAAATTAATCAAACTTTCAAACACTTTTCAATATAAACAAAAAAATAAAGATACATTTTGCAATTATGTATTTATGGAGATAAAATGGAATATGATGTAATAGTTGTAGGTGGAGGACATGCTGGTATTGAAGCTTGCTTAGCTAGTGCTAGAATGGGCAAAAAAACTCTACTTATAACAATGCTTGTGGAACAAATAGGAGCAGCTAGCTGTAACCCTGCAATTGGGGGGCTAGCAAAAGGTCACTTAGTTCGAGAACTAGATGCTCTTGGTGGTGAGATGGGACTTTGTACAGATAGTTCAGGAATTCAATTTAGAATATTAAATGCTTCAAAAGGAGCAGCTGTTCAAGGAAGCCGTGCACAAATAGACATGGACAAATATAGAACTTATATGAGAGAAGTTTGTCACAATACTCCTAATTTAGAGATTTATCAAGATGAAGTTACATCTTTACTTACAAAAGATGGTGATGAACTTGAAGTTTGTGGAATCAAAACAAAACTTGGAGAAGAGTTTAAAGCTAAAAAAGTAATTCTTACAACTGGAACATTTATGAAAGGTCTTATTCACATAGGAACTTCAACTTATGACGCTGGACGTGCTTGGGAATTACCATCAACTACACTTTCTACTCAATTAAAAGAGTTTGGACTAAATGTTGGAAGACTAAAAACTGGAACACCTGCAAGAATTGATGCAAAATCAATAGACTTTTCAAAAATGGAAGAACATGGAGGAGATGAAAAACCTACTCCTTTTTCATTTAGAACAGATAAAAAAACATTTAACCCAAAACAACACCCATGTTATATCACATATACAAACTTGGGAACTCATGGGAAAATTTCTAGTAATTTCCACAGAGCTCCACTTTTTACTGGACAAATCAAAGGAAGTGGACCTAGATATTGTCCAAGTATTGAAGATAAGGTAAATAGGTTTAGTGAGAGAGATAGACATCAACTATTTTTAGAACCACAAACTGCAATGTGTACAGAATATTATATCAATGGTCTAAGTACTTCTCTACCAATTGATGTACAAAAAGAGATGATACACTCAATTGATGGATTAGAAAATGCTAAAATAGTAAGATATGGTTATGCCATAGAGTATGATTATGTTGACCCAACAGAGTTAAAACATACCCTTGAAACAAAAAAAGTAAAAAACCTATACAATGCTGGACAAATCAATGCAACTACAGGATATGAAGAAGCGGCTTCGCAAGGGCTTATGGCAGGGATTAATGCTGCACTTGCGATTGATGGAAAAGAGCCTTTAATACTAAGACGAGATGAAGCATATATAGGTGTTTTAATCGATGATTTAGTTACAAAAGGAACATCTGAACCATATAGAATGTTTACAAGCCGTGCAGAGTATAGACTACTTTTAAGAGAAGAAGGTGCAGATATAAGACTTAGCCATTATGGACATAAAATTGGTCTAATAGATGATGAAACTATTCAAAAAGTTGAATATAAAGAAAAGTGTATAAAAGAAGCAATTGATTTTATGAAAGATGAATGGTTTACTTCTAAAAAAGAAAACCTAGAACTTTTAGAAAAACTAGGTCAAGATAAAATCAAAGATAGAGTTTTATTGGTTGATATAGTTGGAAGAAATGGTGTTACAACTGAACATTTTGATGAATTATGTCCACAATTTAAAGAATTAGATGAGTATATCAAAGAGCAAATAATCATCGAAGCTAAATATTATCGATATGTTGAAAAACAACAAAAACAAATAGAAAAAATGAAAAAAATGCTCCAATTAAAAATCCCAGAAGATTTTGACTATAAAAAAATCCCTGGACTTTCAAATGAAGCAATAGAAAAGTTAGAAAAGTTCAGACCACCAACACTTTTCAACGCAGGAGAAATTTCTGGAATAACACCAGCTGCTGTGGATGTTATACATTTATACATAAATTTACAATGTAAGATACAAAAGTAAATGATAATATACATTAGTTAGTGATAATTTAATGCCTACTTCAACTAGAAATTTGACCCTTGATTTTATGCAAACTGAAAAGGGTCAATATTCTAGTTTTAAACTAAATGCTATTCTTGGATTAAAATATAACCACAATAATAAAAATAGCCACAACTTTTTAGTACAGTTCCAAAATATAAAAACCAACTATCTAGAAACAGTTGAAATTGCCCCAGAACTTTTAAGATATAAATTTAAACTAGGAAATATTTATAAAGAAGGGAAACTTGTCAAAAAAGATTTAAATGTGCTTGAAGATTATCTTGAAATTGATACTTTACAAATGAAAGAACAGCAACCTCTTTATAAAGTACTTTCAAAAGATAGTATCAAATATATTTTAGGTAACAATGATTTTAATGCCTTTAAATACGGAGGAAACTTTTGTTATGTACATGAAGATGAAGATAGCAAATATATTATTCCTTCATATGTTATAGCACTCTATTACTATTTTAAATCTTCTTCCATGAAAGAGTCTTTATATAAAGGAAATCCATTTATTTTATATGATAGTGTAAATTCAAATCTAGGAGATAAGACAGATGCCATCTTAGTATTAGAGTCACATGCATCTAAACTTGATGGACCATTTATATATAGATTTTTGACAGACGAAATTGCTCAAAAAGGTTTTGTAGATTTCTCAAGATATATTTCAGCATTTAAAACTAAAAATGATATGGCTAAAAAGCCTACGGGTTTAATCCCTATAAAAGCCTTATTCCCCAAAAGAGAAACTTTTAATATCAAAATACGATATATTGAAATAGAAGATAGTTCTACAAATAAAAAAACTTATCTTGTAAATGAAATACAAAATGATGATTCAACCTTAGATTTTGAAAAGCTTACAATTTTAAAGAAAAAGAAAAAAGATGGGAAGATCGATCCAGATGATGAAAAAGGATTACATGTAAAAGGTAGAAAACCTAAAAAAAGAAAAAAAAATGTTAATACTAAAACCCCTTCTTCAATTAATGGTACAAACAAACTTAGAGAAATGGAAAATACTCAAAATCTATCATTATTAAATAAAAATATTATCTATGGCTCTCTTGAAGAAGAAAATTCAAAGGTACCTATAGTAACTGATAAGGAAAAGAAAGGTGAAGTATCAGTAAGTTTTTCAAAAGGAGAAAACTCAGGTGATGAAACTGCTCAACAATCAAAATTAGAAACAGATAATGATAATAAAAATGAAGTTTCTAAGCCTCCTACTTTTGATATCTTTTTAGAAAGTATTGAATTTATTGAAAACTCTAATCTTGTTAGTGAATTTATATACGATGACACACCCAAAAATGTACCTGTTAGCTATACAAAAAGTGATGAGCTAACAAGTCAATGTTCTATACATAATAGAATAAAACAATATGTTACTTGTGCTTTTGAATACAATGATATAAAAATAGTTTTAATTGAAGTAGAGTCAGAACATAATGATTTTGCAACTTGGGTTATTGCTTCAAAAAATGAGATATTTGAAGATGAAATCACTGAAGTTCTTGAGATGAGATATGCTGAACTAAAGATTTTACAAGAAATAAAAGATACTTATAATGATTTAAATACGTTAAAATTTAACACTCATCGACATGCTCAAATCAATGATGAGAATGACCATGAAGATGTGCTTGAGAGATGGTTATTGAGACTATTGTATAAAAAAATATGAACAATTTGATTTTATATTTTGAATATAAACTGAAAAAACACATGTAAATTATCAAGACTTCATAAAATTCAATCTAAAAAAATTTTCTTGCACATATTTTGTATATATCTTTTATTAGTTTTTTAGATTAACTACATATTACCAAAAACAGAGTAAATTATAAAACAAAAATTCAAATTAGTGTAGAGTAAACATAGGAAGTAACTTTTTTATAAAAGTTATATGTAATAGTATTTTAGATAATATGAGTACATGAAAATTAAAAACAATGTTAATAATAAATTAAATTTTATTAGACTATTTTACTTTGAAAGTGTCCAAAGTGAAGAAACGTTTAAATTAATTAATGAACTTAAAAAAGAACGACTATTTCAAAAAATTATTGATAGTAAAACTTTTACAAGACTAAAAAATATTTCATTTTTAGGTGCAATTGATTATTTATATACGAACAAAAAAAAACATACTCGTTATGATCATACTTTATCTGTTGCTGCACTGGCACTAAAATATGCGAAACTAACAAACCTAAATGAACATGATAAAAATTATTTGGTTTGTGCAGCTTTGTTACATGATATTGGGCATGGTCCATTATCTCATAGTATGGAACCATCGTTTAAAAAAATATTTAATCTTTCTCATCACCAGGCAGGTATCAATATTATCAATGGAGAATCTCCTTTAGGTACAGAGTTATATAATATATTAAATCAGAATGAAATCAATATTAATAAATTGGTTGAGTTGTTAAATGGTAATAGTAAAGAAGATTATGCTTTTGCTTTAGATAATCCAATAAATATTGATACTATTGATGGTATTATAAGAACATATACGTATATATGTAATTCTAGAAATAAAAACAAAACATTAATGGCAGTTCCAACTACATTTGAAGTATTAGAAGCTGTACTAGATCCTTCTAAATCCGCAATTCTTGATAAGTTTTGGGAACTTAAAGATAAGGTATACCGCCAAATAATTAACTCTAGTTTACATATTTATGCAGATAATTTCAGTCAGTCATTTATTGAAAAAAATTCTCAAAATATTAGTAAAAATGATTTTTATTTACATGATATAGATTTTAAAAAACAACATAAAATTTTATTTGAAAACTTATATAATTTAAAAAAACAAAAAGATAAGTTTTATGGAAAAGATTTAGAGTTTGTAAAAAGAGAATATAAAATAAATAATAGTATTGAAGTGAATGAAGTAAATGATATTTTAAAAAAGTATGTACATACAAAGTCACGAGAAATATTCTCTATAAATAAATCTAAAAGTGAAAATTCTTATCAAAAAAAGTTTTCATACTAAAGTAAAGAATGGGGAGAGACTAGTGATTATAAATAATTTAGAAACTATTGATAATGCAAATAAATATTCTAAGGATATTGTTCAAAGTTTAAAAAAACAAATAAGAAATTCTATTGATTCAGAAGATTTTTGTATTGTAGCAACAGGTTCTTTTTCAAGGGCAGAAGCCTCAACAGAGTCTGATTTAGATTATTTTGTAATTATAGATGATAATTATTTTCCTAAAAATTATTTTATACAAAGTGATAAAGATATCAAACCTCTTGAAAGTTTTACTAAGCCTTTAAATGAGATTATCAAATCGTTGGTTCCCAAAGACCCTGGAGATACTGGAACTTTTGGACTAGAAGCAATTGTAAGTATCCAAGAATTGACAACAAATCTTGGTGGTACAAAAGATAGTAATACTAAATTTACTAGACGTATGTTATTTTTACTAGAAGGTACATGTCTATATAATGAAAAACTTTTTGAAACTTTTAGAAGAAATTTAATTGAACAATATATCAAAAAAAGTGTTTCTGATCATCAAATAAGTAGATTTTTTTTAAATGATATAATTCGTTTTTATAGAACTATGGCAACAGATTTTGAATACAAAGTTACTGAAAATCAGAAGGATTGGGGAGTACGAAATATAAAATTAGCTTATTCCCGAAAACTACTTTATTTTGGTGGACTTATTGTAATTGCTGAAACAGCTCATAAAACACGTGAACAAAAAATAAGTGAAACATTAGAATTTTTAAAAATGACGCCAATTGAAAGAATACAATATTGTATGGGAACAAAATCAGATAAAGCATTGTATTTGTATAACAATTTTTTAACAGAAATTTCAAAAGAAAGAGTTAGACAAGAGCTAGATAAAGCAACTCCTGATAATTCCAAAGAAATTGAAATATTTAGAAACTTAAAAAATGAAAGTAAACATTTTTCTTGGTCATTATCTTTATTATTAAAACAGACGTATGATGAAAGGCATCCCATTCATCATGCTTTAGTTTTTTAATGAATAATTTTTTTTTTATAAGACATGGGAAAACCTTCTTAAATAATCATAAAAGATATACTGGATTAATTGATGTTTCAATTTTAGAGTCTAGTTGGAAGGATGTTATTGATTCAGTAAATATTCTTAAAAATAGGAATATTACTGAAATATTTTCAAGTCCGCTTTTTAGGGCATTAGAAACTGCAATTATAGTTAATTCTCAATTAAATATAAAAATAAGTGTAATAAAAGAATTTCAAGAAAGAGATTTCGGAATTTTAACAGGAAGGAAAAAACTTCAGTATAAAAAACATTTTTTTAAACAAGGAAGTCATCCCTATATCTACAAAAAGAAAATAATGTATGGACTTTCAAAATTAAAATATAAATCAAATTTCATTATCATAGGACACTCTGGTACTTATGAATATATTTGTCAACTTTTATTAGGGAAAATAAATAAAATTAATAAGATACAAAATGCACAAATTATTTACTTTTATAAAAAAGAGAATAAGTGGTATATTGAAAAAATATAAATCATATCAGCTTTCTTAAGTTTTCAATTTATTTTTTCATAAAACTTTTTTAGCACTTTATATTTCTATTAATCTTATTTAATTAAATTAACCCATAGATGAGTCAAATTAATTTGTTTGTTTGATATACGTATATGCTCTGAGGAATATTTGGCTATTTGTAATGTTTCTTTTTTTTTGACTAATTTATCGCTATTTACCCAAGTTACATCACAAGAACTTGAAGAAGTGATTTTTTCATCTATCCAAGAGTTTATCTTACTTTCCCAAGTATTAAAACTATCAGTTTGAACATAACCTATTATAGCAGCTGTACTTAATTCACATGCATGAATATTTCTCTTAAATCTTTCAATTCCCCCACCGTCTCCAAGAACATATTCTTTTTTACGACGAGTATCTAATTTTGTACTCAATCTTTTTGCTTCTAAAGCAAAAAATCTTTTTCCTCTTCTTCCTTTAACTCTTGTGTATACTCCTATATCAATACGGGGAGAATTTCCTGATGATGTATTTTCAGGATCTTCATGTTGAAATAAAAAAAGCTCATTTTTAATCTGAGTATTCATGCATAAAACAAAATTACTATTTAGCCCCATTTCTTGCTCGCCATCAATATAATATTGTATAAATGTAGATATATTAGCTTCAATAAAATCTATTACTAATAAAGACAAAGGCTTGTAAGTATTTGCCAGATTACCATAACTTGATTGTAGTATATTTTTGTTATTTGCTTGCATAAATCAATATCTCATATTTACTAAATCAGCGAAGGTATCATCGGCATCTCTTACCGCAATAGATTTAAGCCAATAACGATATTGCTTAGGTTTAATAATATAAATTAAATTATTATCATAATATTTAAATATTCTAACTATATTAATATTGTTACATATTTTATAGTTAATTAAAGTTTCAATATCATAATCAGTTAAATCATTATTGAATAAATAACTTTCTGGAACTTCATTATAATAGAAAGACATTATTACTAATTGTTCTGTTTGTAATACTTCTAAAGCTTTAAACTTATCATATATTGTATTTAATAAATCACAATATATTTTTTGATATTCTAGCAATTGTTTTTTACTAACATTTTTAAATATGGGTAAATTTTGTTTTCCATTAATCCAATCAAGCATATAATTAATAGTATCTTCTGCAAAATATTCTTCAATTTGAGATAGTCTTATATTTTCTATATTTTCAGGATATGGTAAATTATCAATATCATTTTTATATAAAACTGTTGCTTTATCAATTCCTGCCTTAGCACTTGTAGAAGCTAAATAAAATAAATATTCTTTAGAAAATCTTGATAATATACTACTTAATGTATATAAATTACTCTCATCGTTTTTAGGTGCATGTATTCCAATTGTATCATTCTTAAAAGTCAAATAATCATTCCTAAATTCACTAATAATTTTAGTTTTACCTAGTTGTTTTTTTATCAATAAATGTGGTGGACTAAATAATTCTTTTGGTTTTATTCTATGGAAAACTTTATTTTCTTTATTATATATATTGGTGTTATCTATTCCTTTTTCTAAAAATGCCTTAGCTGGTAAAAATGGATGTCCTGTGATATAATCACATTTTTTAGGTTTAGTTGTGTTACTATTCTCATCCATAAATCCTTCAAGATATATCCACCCAGATTCATGTATTTTTTCTTCTAAATATTGCCCTAGTTTTCTATAGGTATCTAATCTATTTACTACATCTATGGTCCTACTACCACCCAATAAATTACATTTCCATATATACTTATTTTCTATTGCACTCGAATAATTTAACCAATGAAAATCATAATAGCTTAAATTAAAATATAGCTTTTCTTTAGATTCAAATGTTTGTCTTATGGTAAGATGTAAAATTTCACTTTCTTCTAAATTTGGGTTATTGTTTTCAAAACATACTACTAAAGAAGGTACACTTATTGGTACCTTTATTCCATTTTTATCTTTTTTACTTCCATCATATAGTTTATTTAATCCTGTAAAGTCTATAACTTGTCTTAAATTAAATTCTTTAAATAAATATTTTCTAAATTGTTCCACGTTATTGTTGTACAAAAATCCAGATGGTTGAACCAAAGCAATAAATGCATTTTCTTTTAATAGTTTAAAACTTTGTTCTAAAAATAAATATGCTAATTGATTATCTGGTAATTTAGGTCTATTTTTATTTGCATTTAAACTTTTATTTTCTGTTAATCTTGATGATTTTGTTGTTAACTTAGAAATAAATGGTGGATTCCCAATTACTAAATCAAAATCTTCCATTTTAGGATAACTTTCTTTATTGTCTATAACATCAAAAAAATCATTTGCAATTAAATTGCCATTTTGAGATAAATCATCAAAATGTAATTCATTCCATATAATTTCTGGGGCTAAAATCTCACATATTGCTAACGAAAGACTAAATTTTGCCACTTCAACAGCTTCCTTTTTTTCATCTACTCCGAATATATTATTTGTTATTAATGATTTTAAATTTTTAACACTAGGTTGCCTAAAATTATTTTGAATCATCCATCTTTGAACAAGTCTTTTAAATGTTCCTACTAAAAAAATACCAGAACCACATGCCGGATCTATTACTTTGAAGTCAACTCTTGTATCATCTAAAGGAATCATTTCATCAATCATAAAATCAACTAATACTGACGGAGTATAAACTACTCCTTCTTTCTCATTTTCTATTAAAAATAACTCATAAATATTACTTATTAGTTCAATTGGTAAATCTTTAAATGAATACAAATCCCAAAAATATAATTGTTTATTATTATCAATATTTGGTTGCAAAAAATATTGAAACTCTGCTAAATCGGTGTTAATTATTTCTTTCTTATTTTCATCTGATAATTTAAATATTCCACCATTAAAATGATTACTTAAAGCATCAAATAAATCTACTAAAGCCTCATTTGATTTACAAATATCAATAAATGATTTTGCTCCTTTAAGAAATTTATTCCAATAATTTAATTCAAAAACTTCTTTTTCTTCTAAATATTTTAATAAAATAGATTTAATCAATAAACTATTGGTTAATTCTGGGGATAATTTACTTTTTTCTATAAGTCGTTTTCTCTCAATTTCAAGTTTATCTAATAGTGAATTATAAGCACTATTTTTGTGAGAAAAACTTTTATTATACTCTTCGTTCCAAAACTCTCCCGTATCAAACATTTTTGCTGAAAATTTGTTAAGTTTTGATTGGGTCTTTGATGCTAGGTTAATGACTTCAATTGGCTTTATATTTTGTTCACTAACATCATTTTTAGACATACTATTAAATATTTTAATTTCATTATTTGTAAATACAAAGAATATAGGTATTTTGCAAGAACTCCAAAGCTTTTTATGCAAAACATTGATATCTATATTCTCTTCATAAATATAAATTTGAGGGATTGGTGGTCGATTTTCAAAAAATCTAAAATAAACTGCTTGAGCACCATATTTCTTAGCATCAAGTAAATGAAGTTTTATATAATTATTTAACTCAGAATTAATATTTGAGACAAATTTCAGTCCCATCTTAGGAGTATTATTTGAAAGCATTTGTAGTTTTGATAAACCATTCTGTAAAGCAGAACTAAGCTCTAATTTTATTCCCATTTATTAAGTAATCCCTATCTTAAAATACCGTATTTTATCATATTTTTATTATAAAGAAGTTAAAAATATCAATTAAATATTGATTTATTTATAAATGTAGTTTAATAAATCAATATTTAATTGACATATTGTAATTTTTTATATACCATTACATATCTTAAGAAGGATAAGTTTTGAATTATAATGAATTTTTAGATTATTTAAAAGAAAATAATCTTACTGTTAGACAAATAGAGAAAGAGTTAGGGTATAGCCCTAAAAGCATACAAAATAATTGGAAAAAAAAAGATAAAGTACCAGAAAAAGCACTTACTACAATTAAAAAATTTTTAAAACTTAAAAAACAAGATTTAAAAATCAATACTTTATTGAACACTGATATTAATAATGTACAATTACCTTCACATATCTATAAGATTGCTAAAGAAAAAAGCCTAAAGAATGGCATTACAATAGAAGAATATTTATCTTCATTAATAATTTCTAAAATTTAATTTCTTATAAATTCCAACAAACCTTTTATGTATTGTAAAGTGACATCCAACTACTTCTGCAACATTTAGCTGATTTACAATCTTCCCCTGACTTTTCAAGTAGTTAATAGCTCCAACTACTTCTGATTCACTTATTTCTCTTCCTATCTTATTCTGTTTAGGTATTAACTCCATCAATAAGTTTTCATACCAAAATGGAATATATTTAAATCCATGAGTAAATTCTCTATATGTTAAATGATTTGACTCAATAAAATCTAAAAAATTAAAAGGAAAGTTTTGAAAAAGATGAAAAATCATACTATTTACATAAAAAATTTTATAAACAGCACTTGCTTTTTTTGAATTATAAACTTCATGTTTTTTACAAATATCTTTATACTCATTCAGTTTCAAGAAATTAGGTAAAACTAAATCTTGTTTTCTATCCAACAGATAATATAATCTACAAAAGATATGAAAAAACATTGCAGACCAAACTTTTTGTCTATTTATCTTAAAATACCCTCTTTCTAATCCCTCTTCAAACCATCTTATAGCTTCTAAGCCATAATCATCGGGGATATTATCTTGATGCGTATCAGTCAAACCTAAATCTGCACCACAATTACTACAATAATTTATCTTATCTGTTAGTTCCATCTTTAAAAGTTTTATTGGTTTATAACAATGCCAACATCTATCAGTTAAAAAAATCTTATGTTTGGGACAAGCTGTATAAAAAAAGTATCTCCACTTCTTTCTCCAATAAGGTATTTCATCCGTTTCTAAACATTTAGGACAATACATCAAGCCAAAATGTGTTCTTTTATCTATTAGTCTTCTTATTTGCTGTGGAGGATATAAACTTTGATTTATAAAAAGATAGCCTTCTTGACTTCGTAGTGACATATTTAGTAATTCACTTTTAGATAAAATACTTTTTTTACTTAATAAATCAAAAAACTCTTTATTATCATAAAAATCAATGTCTCTTCTAGTATATGAATTTGTTCTAGTATTTTTAATATGTAAATTTAAAAAGGTAGTTGGGTACATATAGTGAGCATGAGCCATTCTAATAAGCCATGAACTTAAAAGTTCATCTTCTAAAGGATGTAGATGTATTTGAAAGGGATAGTTTAGTTCTTTTTTGAGATCATAACGACTCCTTTATCTCTTTTTTTGTGATTCTCTCACTTTTTGTTCTAATGGCATAAATTGAAGCATCTTTTAAAATATCTATAGCTTCACCAATACATCCTTTCGATAGACCATGAAGATAAGTTAGTAGTTCATAATTTTTAAATATATTTGATGCTTTTTTTAATGGCAACATAGCTTCCATAGTGGCAATAAATCTTAAAAAATTTTCATCATTATTCCATAGTGGTAATTCATAAGGTTTAAATCTTGATTTCGTTTGATTATCAATTGATATAGCAGACATAGCATCTTGAGTACCTGCAAGTATTATAGGTATTCCTGTTTTATTGTTTAATGTTTTAAGAGAGGTAATAAGTTGAGCCATTTTATTATGTGGACCATGTAGTACATTTTGAATCTCATCTATTATTATCAATTTTGTTTTCATCAAATTTAAATAAAAAACTGCTTCTTCCTTTTTCTTTGAAACTTTTTCTTTATGATTCACGGGAACATTCATACTTGATAAGATTTCAGTAAACATTATTGATTCATCAGAAGAGGCTTCAGCTATAACATATACAAGAGGCATCAAGTGAATTAAATCTCCATCTTCATCTATATACTCGTCTTTTGCAAATTTTCTGTAAAAACGTTTCAAAATAGCTGACTTCCCATTGTTACTATCTCCATACAAAAGCATCCCTCTACTTCTTATACTTTTAGGAGCATTATAAATATCTTCAATTTTTGCCAATATTTTATTTGCATCAGGATAGTCAATCCATTTATCTTTTTGAATAAAAAAGATTCTTTCTTCATCACTTAAATCAAGATATTTTCTTAATTGAGGAGATAAATTTTCATTCATACTTCATCCTCCTCTATTAAGTCAAAACTAAACAATTCTGGTGTTTCTATATCTAGATTTTTGATAGTGGTTTTGTTAAAATCATTTTGTTTTTCTTCTACATCTTCTTTCACTAATTTTTTCTCTTGCTCAAGTTTTTTTGTTAAATGGGTTTTTGAACTTTTTTTACGTCTTGCTTTTTTTGTTTTAACTTTAGAATTCTCTTCTATTTCTCTCATTCTTTTATATGTTTGAAAAAGAGTCATTTCATCAAGAGAATGAGTATCTCCTTTATCAGCTTTTATTTTTGCAATAGTTTCTCTTAGCTCTGAAAGATTTATTTTAGGATTTGTAATATTTCTATATGGTAATTCAAAATACTCTTTTATATCTGGATCATAAAAATATATTTTACTTATATCTCTAGGGTCTCTTTTACAAATGAATAATTTACTTCTTCCTTTTTTAGTTGCAGATTGAGGAACAATCCACTTTCTTAAAGTTTCAGAAAAATAGGTAACATGATCTAAGGTAATACCAGTTTTTTGGACTGTTCTTTCAAAGGAAGGTAGCAGTGAATATCTTAAAAATTTAGTATTTTCTATAATTGGAGGTAAGCCAGTTCCTGGATAATCACCTAAGCCAAAAATTCCTTCCATATATTTCTCTTCAGGAGTCATTTCAAGTTCACTGTGTATTTTTTTATGATACACATTTACAATTAATTCAGTAAACCATTGTTCAAATTCACCTATTGTCATTGCTGCATTTTTTTGAGAATTATAATTTCCTCTTTGAACAATATTAGAGAACATTGTTCCTGATAAATTATGAACTTCACTACTTAAAGTTTTGAAAACACGCTCAACATTTGCACCATAGAACGAGCGACCAACTGGACGCCAATCTATTTCTATAGAATATTGTTCACAAAACCTAGTTAAGTCAATTCCCCTAAATTCTCCTGCATTATCTGTAGAAATCTCTCTAGGCAAACCATAAATAGGCCATTCTCCTTTAACTCCTTGTTGTTTTAAGAAATCCTCTTTAGGCATAATCATATTTAAAATACACTGCCCTGTATTAAAAAAGCTAACAGGTTCATAGGAAATATAAAATCCCATTATCATTCTACTAAATACATCAATTCCTAAAGTAAGATATGCTCTTCCAATAGATTCTCTATTTTCTTCATCAACTAAATCTAAATCCAATGGCGTATGATCTATTTGTACAAGTTCCAAAGGAAAATTACCTCTTGGATTTTTACCTGGTGTTCCCCAAGTGTCAGTTACTTTACTTGAATCCCTTTGTTTTGTAACTTCTTTTGAACTTAAATTATCAATTCGTTTTCTGATTGTATTTAGATGTGGTGGTTTTAAATTTGCATTGTGAAATCTTTCTTGAATGATTCTATAAATATAAGGTATAGAGTATTTTTGTGAATTTAAATAATACTCATCAATAACTGCTTTTATAATTGTTTCATCTTCTTTAGGAAGTCTATTTTTTTTAGGACCTCCTCTTTTCTTTAAATTTGGAACTAAAGAACTTACAGTTCCCGTACTATTGTAATCTTGTATCCATCTATATATTGTAGGCACACTGGTATTATGTTCTTTTGCAACTTCTTCAACATCTTTTTTTGTATTTCTTTTACCTGTTAATAAAGGCTTTATAATCTTATATTTTTTATTTGCTTCTTCCCACTCTTTTTTATCATATAGGCTAATATCAACTTCTTGAATTTTTTCTGGCTTTGATTTTAAAGTGTGAATTTTTAAAACTTTAAACTCATAAGGGAATTCGATCTCTTTTGATAAAACTTCTTTTGTGGAAATTTGTTTAGATATTTCATATTCTCTATTTTCAAAATAAACTTTTGAACCTATATTTAAAGAAATTTTATTCATCATTTAACCTTAGTTGTGAGTTCATATTTATTTGTATGTTTTGATAATCAAGTTTAATGAGTTTATCAAACACTAATTTCCAAATATATGGTAAATATTTGGCTTGCTCAAATCTATTTTCTGTAATTAATGTTAATAGTTCTGAGACAGATACTTCAATGTTTTCTTTTAAAATCTCAAGAATTATTTGTTCCTTTTCATTATCACATGGATGAAAAGCAAAAGAGTAAAGAAACTCCATATTTCTCAAAGTTTGTATATCAATACATCTCTCATCAAAAGTATCAAAAATCAAATCATTTTGTTCTGCATAGAGTCTTGCTTGATTAAATTTGATTTCAAGTTTATCTTTTTTTTCTATCAACTCTGTACTATATTTAACTTCTATAAGTTTTGATTTTCCTTTTTTATAATTGACAAGACAATCTGGATGATAACTTGTGTTTCTATTTTTCAATTTATAGTCTATTTTTATAGGTTGTTCTAAATAAGTTAATACATTATCATCAAATTCTAAAGTAATAAAAAGAGTTTTTTCAAGTATTGATTCAAAGAATAAACTTCTATCATTTTTCTTACTAGGAAAATATCCAGTTACTGAACGAAAAGTTTTCTTTGGTTTTCTTTTTGTCAACAGCAAAAAAAATAAGGGGCAATTATATTAGAGGGCCTATTTTGGAGGCTAATGTTAAAATAGGACCTCGTTTTCAGGCTTTAAAAGTTTAGACCTATTTTTCAAAACGAACTAGCCCACAATCTCTATTCTGTTAGAAGGACTTAATAGTGTTAAATTCCAATAGAAAAGTCGATTATACCCCTGCTTTGTAATTGTAAGAATAGACCTGTTTTGAAAATTCTGAATACAATGATACTTTTGGGTTGTAAATATAATTTTTAAATTCTGGATATAATTCTAAATATATTTTCAAATTCTGAATATAGTTTTTATGAAATTTTGACAGCACTTAATCCATATTTTGACCAAAATTAGGCAAGCAACAATCATAATCATATGAGAATTAATAATGCACACATATCGATCAACATACTTGTCCAACATATTTGAAGTCTC
>NZ_JBNKXY010000007.1:0-152512 GCF_050300555.1 Arcobacter sp. | reverse complement strand
ATGATGAGTCAAAATATAGTAATGAAAATACTATATAATTATATCTTTTATGACTTTTTAAGGTGGCAACTGTTTGAGTAAATAATGACCTAAATGGTCATTATTTAGGAGTTCCACAACGTAGAAAAAAAAGTCTAAAATCTTAGGAAGCTTTGCCTTCATCAACTTGGCAGTCTTTTTTGCTTACTTTTTCGAGACCAAAAAGTAAGAGAAGCGAAGACCGTCAGGTGTTCATGAGAAAAAAACCAACTCATTTCTTAAATTTGTTACAAAAATAAACTCAAACAAAGCCCACAAACTTAAGCCTAAATAACAAATTAGCACTTTTATTAATTAATTGCTAAAAAATACTTGACAAATAAACACTCAATTGAGTATAATTATTTAGCAGTTTAAGATTATGAGTGCTAAATAAACAAAATTGGTTGAAAAATGATTGATAAAAAAGAGTTTTTACTACAATCTATTATCAAAGCATATATTGAGCATCTAGAACCTATTGGTTCTTCTCAGCTTAAAAGTATGTATGATATAACATATTCACCAGCTACTATTAGAGGTTACTTTAAAAAGTTAGGTGAAGAGGGTTACTTAGCTCAAGAACATGTAAGTTCAGGTAGAACTCCTACAACTGAAGCATTGCGACAATATTGGAGTTCAAAGTTACACTTTAAGCTTAATTTTGTAGATGAAAAAGCAGTTGATTATTATTCTTCACAAGTTGGATTGACAGCATTTATATTGGAACAAACTAGCGATGTTTTAAAAAATATACTTAATGTAGAAAATCGATATATGATTTTAGAGTTTTCAAGCTTTACAGTTACCGTAAAGTTTTCAGATGCTCTTTATAGATTTTTAAGTGATATGATTGGGTTAGAGCTGGTACATATTGTAAATATTTCTAAGCAAGTTGGTGCTTTAGAAATATATGAATCAGTAAATCAATTTTTAAAAAATAGAGACTTTAGAATTTATAATACTAAAGAGTTCTTTTCATTGGCATTGAGATTTAATTATGATGAAAATACTATTGAAAGATTTTTAAGAGGAACTATTTTCGAAAATATTGAAAATGGTATCTATTTTGATGCAATTGTCCCAGAGGGTTATATTGGGATTTGTCATGATTGTATAATAAAAGGTAAAGAATCAAAGCTTTTGGTTGTTGGAGAACTGTCAAAGGATTATGAATTCTTTTATAATAAAATAAGTATGAATTAGGAGAGTTATTTTGAGCAAAGAAAATGCAAAAAATGAAGAAATAGAACAAGAAGTAGAAAATAAAGAAGAGTGTTGCAATGAAGAGTCTTCATGTTGTAATGAAGAAAATGCTACAGAAGAAGTAAAAGAAGTTAGTGCTGAAGATAAGATTGCTGAACTTGAAGGTAAATTAAAAGAGGCAGAAGAGAAGTATTTAAGAGTACATGCTGATTTTGAAAATATCAAAAAAAGATTAGAAAAAGAGAAATATCAAGCGATTGATTATGCTAGTGAAAAGTTTGCAAAGGATTTATTATCTCCAATTGATACATTAGAGATGGCATTAGCAGCTGAAGAAGCAGCTACAAATCTAAGCGCTGAAGATTTACTTGCAAAATTAAAAGAGGGTGTAGAACTTACAATCAAAAATTTCTATACAGCTTTTGAAAAACATAACATTACAGTTGTAGAAACTGATGGTGAGTTTGATCCAAACTTCCATAATGCAATTATGCAAGTGGATAGTGAAGATAAACAAACAGGTGAAATTGTACAAGTTATGCAAAAAGGGTATATGTTAAAAGAGAGACTATTAAGACCAGCAATGGTTAGTATAGCAAACTAATCTTTGACCGCAATGTCATAAAACTATTGAATAAAGTTAAATGATTGAATTGGGAATCAACACTTGCAACAGCAAGTGCTTTAGGATTGGTTCTTAGGTTGAATTTATTTCAACCGTTAAAGAACATAAAAGATGATAGGTTCCCTTCATTTTATAAAATAAAATTAAGGACAAAAAAATGAGTAAAGTTATTGGAATAGATTTAGGAACAACAAACTCTTGTATGGCAGTTTATGAAAATGGTGAAGCAAAAGTTATCCCAAATAAAGAAGGGAAAAACACAACTCCATCAATCGTTGCGTTTACAGATAAGGGTGAAGTTTTAGTTGGTGATCCAGCAAAAAGACAAGCAATTACAAATCCAGAAAAAACTATTTATTCTGTAAAAAGAATTATGGGTCTTATGATGGATGAAGAAAATGCTAAAGAAGCACAAGAAAAAGTAGGATATAAAATCGTTAATAGAAACGGTGCAGCAGCAGTTGAGATTGCTGGAAAAGTTTATACTCCACAAGAAATAAGTGCTAAAATTCTTGGAAAATTAAAAACTGATGCAGAAGAGTATTTAGGACAAGCAGTAACTGATGCAGTTATTACAGTACCAGCATACTTCAATGATGCACAAAGAAAAGCTACTCAAGAAGCAGGAACAATTGCAGGACTTAATGTACTAAGAATTATCAATGAGCCAACAGCAGCATCACTTGCTTATGGTTTAGATAAAAAAGGTGAAGAAAAAGTTCTTGTATATGATTTAGGTGGAGGAACATTTGACGTTACTGTTTTAGAAATAGGTGATGGAACATTTGAAGTACTTTCAACTGATGGAAATGCTTTCTTAGGTGGAGATGATTTTGATAATGCAATTATTGATTGGTTAGCAAAAGAGTTCAAAGATGAAAATGGTTTTGATATTAAAAATGACAAAATGGCATTACAAAGACTTAAAGATGCAGCTGAAAATGCTAAAAAAGAGTTAAGTTCAGCAGAGTCAACAGAAATCAATTTACCATTTATCTCTATGGGAAGTGCAGGACCTGTTCACTTAGTTAAATCATTAACAAGAGCAAAATTTGAGTCTATGACTGAAGATTTAATTAAAGAAACTTTAGATCATATTAAAGTTGCATTAAAAGATGCAGGTTTAGATAAAGGTGAGATTCAAGAAGTAATTATGGTTGGGGGATCTACAAGATTACCAAAAGCTAACCAAGTAGTTAAAGAGTTCTTTGGAAAAGATTTAAATAAAGGTGTAAACCCTGATGAAGTTGTTGCTGCTGGTGCTGCTGTTCAAGCTGGGGTATTAAAAGGTGATGTTAAAGATGTATTATTACTAGACGTTACTCCTTTATCACTAGGAATTGAAACTTTAGGTGGAGTTATGACTAAACTTATTGAAAAAGGTACAACAATTCCAGTTAAAAAATCTCAAGTTTTCTCAACAGCTGATGATAACCAACCTGCTGTTTCTATTCATGTAGGACAAGGAGAGAGAGAATTTGCAAGAGATAACAAATCTTTAGGTATGTTTGAATTATCTGACATCCCAGCAGCTCCAAGAGGGGTTCCACAAATCGAAGTAACATTTGATATTGATGCAAATGGTGTTTTAAATGTAAGTGCTAAAGATAAAGGAACTGGTAAAGAAAATAAAATTACTATTTCTGGTTCATCTGGATTATCTGATGAAGAAATTGAAAAAATGGTACAAGAAGCAGAAGCAAACAAAGAAGCAGATGCTAAGAAAAAAGCTGTAATTGAAGTAAGAAATCAAGCAGATGCGTTATTACATAGCACAAGAAAAACTTTAGAAGAAAATGAAAATGCAGTTTCTGAAGAAGAAAAACAAAAAATTATTGATGCAGCAGCAGCTTTAGAAGAGATATTAAAAGATGAAAATGCAACAAAAGAACAAATCGAAGAAAAAGTTAAAGCTTTAACTGAAGTTTCTCATAAACTTGCAGAAGCAATGTACAAAAAAGAAGGTGAAAACCAAGCTGGTGCACAACCAAATCAAAAAGCTAAAAAAGATGACGATGACGTTATTGACGCTGAAGTAGAGTAAAACTCTGCTTCATGCAAACTATTATTTTTTTATTACTTCTATTTCTAATCGTAATATTTTCAATTTTACTTTATATAAATAACAAAACTTCGAGACTAAAAAAACTAAACAGTGGACAGTGTCCCTCTTGTAATGAAAAAACAAAAGAGTTTTTTGATACAAATACAAATACTAAATTTAAACATGAAATTATAAGTGCTAGATTATTGAAAGACCATGGATGTTCTGGATTAAAAGATATAGAATACACTTGTAAATCTTGTGGCTTAAAAGAAGTTCATTCTTCCAACTAAATTTTATAATTAAATTATTGTTAACCAAAAAGTGTTAGAATCTCATCAAAGGAATTAATACTATGAAAATTTTTATTTTTACTACTATTTTAATCGCTATATTTACAGGTTGTGCTCCCAAGTTTGAGAAAATCGATAATTCTAAAGCTAATCTTGAAAAGGTAAGTTTTGATGAGATAAAAGATTTTGAAAAAGATGATTTATCACTAGCTTTAGATGTATTTAAAAAAGCTTGTGAAAAAAGTTCAAGAAAAGAGCTTTTTGAAGAGGTTTGTTTAAAGGCAAATGAAACTACAAAAGCGAAGGAATTTTTTGTAAATAATTTTACACCTTACAAATTATATAATAGTGATGGAAGTGACAAAGGTACAATTACAGGTTATTATGAGCCTTTATTATATGGAAGTTTTACCAAAACAGAAAGATTTAAATATCCTGTTTATAAAGTACCAGATGATTTGATTACAATTGATTTAAGATCTATTTATCCTCAATTAAAGAAATTTACATTAAGGGGAAAACTTGAGGGCAAAAGGGTAGTTCCTTATAAAGCTAGGGGAGAAATAAGTAAAACTGAAAATCAAGATATTTTATTGTATGTTGATGATAAAGTAGAATTATATTTTTTACATATCCAAGGTTCAGGAAAAGTGCAATTACCAAATGGAGATATTATAAATGTTGGTTATGCAAATCAAAATGGGCAAAAATATAACTCTATTGGTAAATATATGATAAACAAAGGTTATATTGGTAGTAAAACTGATTATAGTGCATCAGTTCAAGGTATGAAAAAATGGTTTGAAGACCATCCTTTAAAAGTGGATGAAGTTTTAAATAAAAATCCAAGTTATGTATTTTTTGAGAAAAGAAATCAAGGTGCAACAGGAAGTTTAGGAACAGAGTTAATTCCACAAAGAAATCTTGCTGTTGATACTAGATATATACAACTTGGCATGCCAGTTTTTATAAATACAAAAAATCCAGTTACAAATGAAGAGATAAATCAATTAATGGTTGCTGCTGATACAGGAGGTGCAATTAAAGGTGAAATAAGGGCTGATTTTTTCTGGGGATTTTCACATGAAGCAGAAGAGTATGCTGGAAGAATGAAGGAAGTGGGGGAACTATATATTTTAGTTCCCAACTAAAGGGAAACCCTTAGTGTGAACCACATCCACCACCACAGCATCCACTTGTTGTGTGAGTTGGTGCATGCTCTTTAAATGAAATAACAAAGTTATTATCTTTCTCAACTAATTGAAAATCGTGTTTACCACAAAAATCTTCATTCATAGTTGTTGTCATTGACATAGCCTTTGCTAGGGCATCATCTTTATTTTCCAATTGAATGTTGTTTTCTAAATCACTTCTTTTAAAACAACCGCAAACATGTTCTACAAGTATTGTATACATTTTATTATCATCCTTTTTAAATTAATGATGGAAGATTAGCAAATTAATATTTTTTTATTCTTAGGAACTTAAGTTAAATAGTAATTTTAAAAATCAAGTGATAATTAGATAGAATACATTTTTTATAAGGATTAAAATGCATATTACAAATTTGATTTCACAATATTTTGGAAAGTTCGCAAAAAAAGAGTTTCCATCTTTTATTCAAAATATTATAAACAATACGTACGTAAAGAGTTTGGGTTTAGATATGAGTGAATTTAGAAATCCAAAATACTACAAATCTTTAAATGACCTTTTTACAAGAGAATTAGCAATTCAAAGGGAAATTGATACAAGTAATGATTCTATAATTTCACCAACAGATTCTTTGATTACAGAGTGTGGAAAATTATCAAAAGATAGATTGCTACAAATAAAAGGTATGGAATATAGTGTTGAAGAACTTTTAACATATCATGTGAAAAAAGATAATTTAGAAAAAGTTATTGATGGAAGTTTTATGAACTTTTATTTATCTCCAAAAGATTATCATAGATACCATGCTCCATGTGATTTTAAAATAAGTAAATTAATCCATGTTCCAGGGAAACTTTATCCAGTAAATTTAAAATATTTAAATAAAGAGATAGACCTGTTTTGTCAAAATGAAAGAGTTATCTTAGAGTGTTTTGATAAAGATTATAATCTTTTTTATATGGTATTTGTAGGAGCATTAAATGTTGGACAAATGGTATTTGAGTTTGAAAGTGCTGTTGAAACAAATATAGATGCAAAAGAGATAAAAGTTTTTGAATATGAAAATTTAAATATCAAAAAAGCTGAATGTTTAGGTTACTTTAAAATGGGTTCAACTGTTGTTATGGTTTGGGAAAAAGATAGTATAAAACTAAAAAAATTGACAAATAAAAAAGTTCAATTTGGTACAGTTATTAATCAAAAGTGAAAAAGTAAGTTAAAATAGGTTTAACATTATAAAAGTTTATTTTTGTAAAATGTTATAAATCAACCAAAGGAAAAGATATGTCTACAACTACACAATTAGCAGAAATCTCATTGGCAGGAACAAAAAAAGGTAAAATCTTTATTTCTAATATTAGTGAACCTTATGGTGCAGGAACAGATGATGTTGTTAGTATTGGTATTTCACTAAATGGAGAAACTGTTGAGTGGAAATCTCATATTCCTTATGCAAACTTAGATGAAGTAATAGAAGTATTACAAAAAGCAAAAAAATAAAAAAGGCCTAGTCTTGGCCTTTTTAATAAACTACCTCTTTATTTTGTGCTAACCAAAGTGCCATTCCACCCTCTAAGTGGTAAGCATTTTCATAACCTAATTTAGTAGCTAAATAATCTCCTACCGTTTTTGTTCTATTTGCATGGGCACAAATTAAAATAAATTTATCATTTTTATTTTTTACAATTTTTTTAAAATCATTTAACCATTTTTCTAAATTATGCCTACCATATTCATCAAAAAATGTTAATTTGTATGCACCTTTTATTATTCCAGTTGCTTGAAACTCATCATCTCTTCTAATATCAATAAGTGGTGTATTATCATCTATAAAAGGTTGTATCTCTTGAGGAAGAACATTTTTTAAAGTATTATTCATTATAAATCCTAATAATTTTTTTAAATGGTACATAAATAATTCTTATATTAAAGTATATAAAAAAAGTTAATAAGACTAAACAAAATTTACACACTTTTTTACTATACTTACACAAAAGGAATTATTATGAAAAGATTTTTAATTATATTTTGTTTATTTGCCTCGAGTTTATTTGCATTTGAACATTTAACCATTGACAATTTTGAAGAAAAAATTAAGGGAAAAAAGGTAATTGTAGATTTTTATGCTTCATGGTGTCCCCCTTGTAAGATAATTTCTAAAAATTTAGATACATATTCAAATAAAAAACCTAATGATGTAGTTATATACAAAGTAGATATTGATGACCAAAGGGATTTAGTAAATAAATTTGGAGTAGTTAGTATTCCAACTTTAGTATATGCAAAAGATGGTGAAGTTTTGAAACTTATAGTAGGTGTTCAATCAGTTGACGAAATAAAAAATACTGTAAATTCATATTTACTTAAATAATGGATATTAGATGAAAAAACTTATTCTTTTATTTTTTACTTTTGTTTTTTTATTTGGAGTTGAAAAGAGTTTTTTATCTCCTGCAGAAGCTTTTAAAGAAAGCTTTGAAACTAAAAGTAATAGTTTAATTATAAATATGGAACTAGGAAAAGATATTTATTTGTATGCTGATAAAATAAGTGTAAAAATAAAAACTCCTACATCTGTTGATTTAACAAAAGAGTTGAATTTACCAAAACCAATACCTTATGAAGAGTTTATAGTATATTTTCATGATTTAAAAATAGAAGTTCCCTTCTCTTTACTAAAATCTAAAGTTGATGCAAAAGAGTATGAAATAGAGTTTAATTTTCAAGGTTGTTCAAAACTTGGACTTTGTTATGCTCCTATGAGTAAAGCAACAGTAGTAAAAATACCTGAAAATATAGTTGCTGACACAGCTAAAAATATAGATTTAAATGAAACAGATACCATTGCAAATAGTTTAAAAGATGGAAATTTTTTAATCGTATTACTTACTTTTTTTGGATTTGGACTTTTATTATCATTGACTCCTTGCGTATTTCCTATGATTCCAATTTTATCTTCTATCATTGTAAAAGCTGGACAAAATGAAGAGTTAACAACAAGAAGGGGATTTTTCTTATCTTTAATTTATGTTCTTTCTATGTCTTTAGCATATACAATTGCTGGAATTATTGCGGGGCTTTTTGGAGCAAACTTACAAGTTGCCCTTCAAAATCCTTATGTACTAACGGCTTTTGCAGCTATATTTGTAGTATTGGCTTTTTCTATGTTTGGATATTTTAAATTAGAATTGCCACAAAGTTTGCAAAATAAGATAAATAAAACAACTGAAGGAAAAGAGAAGCAAGGTGTTTTTGGAATTGCAATTATGGGATTCCTTTCTGCCCTTATAGTTGGACCTTGTGTTGCTCCTCCTTTAGCTGGAGCTTTAGTATATATTGGACAAACAGGTGATGCTTCTTTAGGTGGAGTAGCACTTTTTGTTATGAGTTTAGGTATGGGATTACCTTTACTTTTAATAGGACTTGGAGCTGGTAAGTTTATGCCAAAACCAGGTGGTTGGATGGAAAATATCACAAAAATATTTGGTATTGTGATGTTAGCAATTGCTATTTGGATGTTAGATAGAGTTTTAGAGCCAATTTTTGTGATGTATTTATGGGCTTTATTACTTTTAGGAAGTGCAATTTATCTAAAAGTTTATGAGCATATTTTAATAAAACTTATTACTTTAGTTATTCTGATTTATGGTGTTTTAGTATTTGTAGGTGCTGTAAGTGGAGCTACAAATATATTGAATCCTTTAGAGAAATTTACTTCTTCAAAAGTAGTATCTATGCAAGAGAAGGGTCTATCTTTTAAAAGAGTTAAAAATATTGCAGAACTTGAAGATGAAATAAAAAAATCAACTAAACCAGTTATGTTGGATTTTTATGCTGACTGGTGTGTAGCTTGTATAGAGTTTGAAAAAATTACTTTTAAAGATGAAGCTGTTAAAAGTAAACTAAGTGGCTTTACTTTACTTCAAGCTGATGTAACTGCAAATAATCAAGATGATAAAGAGTTGCAAAAAAGATTTGGGATTGTTGGACCTCCAGGAATAGTTTTTTGGAATAAAGACAAAAAAGAGGTAAATGCTGCAAAAATAGTTGGATTTAAAAATCCTAAAGAGTTTTTAGAAGTACTTAATAAACATTTTTAGTAGTAGCGATTATTCGCTACTACAAAGTATATCTGTAATTTTTTCTGAGTTAATACAGAAGTTTCCATTTTTTTCTATTAGAAATAAATCCCTTACCCTTGTTTTTGTTGATGAGAGTTTTGCACTCTCAATTTCAACATTAAAATCATCAAAAATTTTAGTAATATAAGCTAATAAACCTTTTTGATTTAAGGCATTTACTTTCATACTGGCAAGATAAGAAGTGTGGTTACAATCAATTTCAATCTCACTTTTTAGTATGGTAGGTTGTTTTACATTAACTTTTTTATTCATATCAAATGAAGAGTTAATAATATCTTCAATATATAAAATATCACCTTCTGCTACTTTTTCAGTAAAGGTAATTTCAAAACATTTTTTATCATCAAAAAGTTTGAAAATATTCATAGTTGAGATATCTAAAAATTCTAATCTTCCCAATAAATAACCAAGATTGAGTGGTATTTTTCTAATAATTCTTATGGTTAAACATGTATCATTTAATATTTTATAAGTATAAGTTTCAATATCTTTTGCCTTAATAGCTAAATCTAAAATATCAGAAGCTTTTAATTGTAAAAATATTTGATTTGATGATATATAGGTGATTTTTTTCTTAAAAATTTCTGGCAATTCCATATATTGTTTTAGTTTTTTAATACTATTGATTTTTGCAATTCTTCTTGAACTTTCAGTTAGAAGAGTTGTATTTTCAAAGGCATATAAAGTTTGATTGTATAACTCTTTAAGAAGTGAAGCAGTTGAACTTTTATAAACACCTTTACCAACTGCAGAAATGTCAGCATATGTTAAAACAAATAGCATATCAAGAAACTTTTTATTTTTAACTAATCCAGCAAAATTCCTAATAACTTTTTCAGAATAAATATCTTCACTTGTTGCTACCACACTCATCATATTATGGTATCTAATTAGTTTAGCAATAGTTTGAATATGTTCAGATTTAAAGTCAAGACCATTTGCCATATTTCTAAATAGTTTTTCTCCAGATATATGATGGTCAGTATTTCTTCCTTTTCCTACATCATGGAAAAAAGTGGCTATTTTTACTAAAGATTGTTCTGTAATATCAAAAGAATCATATAACTCTTTTACCAATACATCTTTTATATCTGTTAAATGTTTTAATGTTTTTATTGAATGTACATCAACAGGAAGTTCATGATAACCATCAAATTGAGGTTGATTTATAATCTTTTTAGTAATTGGGAATATTGTTTGAAATATTCTTGCATTGTACAATAATTTTATAATTGGATATAAAGACTCTTTAAATAGAAGTCTTTTTAATAATTGTTTGTGCTCTTTTGTTTGTTTTGGAGGTAAAATTGTTCTACTTGCATAATAAACATAAGATTGATCAAATCTTTCCACCTCAGGAGGAAGAGAAATAAGTTCCTTTAAAAAGTTTGATAATGTTTTTGGTTTATTGAAATAAGAAGTATAAATCTTACCTTCGTAAATAAAAAGGTTTTTAGCAAATCTATGTTTTCTAACTAAACCGTAATTTTGATTTTTAAACTCAATAGCTCTAGCAAATTTTTTAGTTAATATATTTGTAAAAAAGTGAATATTATGAAGCGATTCAAAGATTTTACTCATTGCTTGAGACTCTTTAGTTTTTCTTTGTGTATGTTTAAATCCAAGTTTAGTACTAAGTTCAGGCAAAATATCAAAATTAACAGTATCAAGTTTTTTCTTAGCAATATTGTGTAGATGGTTTCTTACTTGAAAAATATATTCTAAAGATGTTCTATATTTTTTGTACTCTTCTTCTGAAAACTCTTTATCCATAAGATATTTTAATTTTGAAACTCCAAATACGATATTTGCAATCCAAAAAACCATATTGGCTTCTCTCATACCACCATATCCATCTTTAATATTTGGTTCCATTTTTAATGGATATTTTAATAATCTATCTTTGTGCTCTTGTTTCTTTTCTAACACAAATGCAAGTTGGTCTGTTTTTCTGATTCTTGTTAAAACATTTTCAAAACCAAACCAAAGATGTTTTGAACCATAAATTAATCTTGATTCAATTAGGGCAGTTTTAATTGTAATATCTTCTTTTACACTATCAGCCACATCTTTTAGTTCATGTACTCTAGAACCTAGTTTTAATCCACAATCCCAAGCTAAAGTGATAAACTCTTGGATAATATCTTTTATATTATATCCCTTGACATCTTCATAAAGTATCATTAAATCTATGTCAGAATAGATACAAAGTTGCTCTCTTCCATAAGAACCCAAAGCAACTAAAGAAATAGGAATGGCTGTACTCATTGGTTGATATGAACCAAAGTTTTTTCGTAGAATATATTTGTAAAGGGAGATTAAAAATCTATCTGTACTTTTTGTATGTTTTACAAAGAAGTCTTTACCTCCATTTGTATCAATACTTGTATCAATTGATTCAACATACTCTTTTATATACTTTTTAAATACCTTAGAAATTTGGAAGTCATCTGCGCATTTTTCAATGAGTTCTTCCACTTCAATATTCATACTTGTAATCATATTAAATCTTTGTGCATCTCTAATTTTTTTCTTAGTGTTATTCTATTTAGGCCAAGATTTTTAGCCATTTGAACTTGTGATTTATATTTTTTTTGTGAAGCTCTAAGAAGTGGTGCTTCAAAAAGATATACAAAATCTCTATAAGCATTTTCACCTTCCATATTGTCTAAGATATAGTTTTCTAAAAGCATCATAATTTCATTTTCACCTATTGATTCAAATAGATATGAAAAGTAAATTGATTTTCTTAAACTATAAGCATTTTCACTGGTATTTACTATAAGTTTTGATGGTTTTTCTTTTATTCCTAAAATATCACCTGCTTCTTTAGCAAATTTATTTGCTAAAGGTTTTATATCTTCTTTTCTCGTATCTAATGGTGGAATATTTATTGTAATAGAAAATAAATCAGATAATTTTTCATTTAAATCATCTCTTTTTGCTGTTGCAATAACTTTTATTGAATTATTTTCAACCCAATTTATAAATAAATCAATATTAGTAATCTCATCAATATTTTCAATAATAACTGTACAATTAGAAATAGAAATTACATTATCTGAAATATCATTTTGTAGTGCTTTTGCACTATATATATTTGAATCTTGTGTAATGTATTTTGCTAAACTTTTTTTTCCAACACCTCTTTGACCTGTTATTAATGCGTTAATATCCAAAGATTTAAGAAGCTCTGCTGAGTTTTTTATCTCTTTTGCTGTTTCTGAAATAGCTATAAATTCTTGCATATTTTCCCTCTATATTTTGTATATATAGTATACAATTATTTATATTTTTTTGAAGTTAAATAAATAAAAATTGATAGGGCAACAATAATAAAAGATATACCTGATATCAAATAAAGAGCATTTATCATTTCAGTATAATTCTCTATAGCAATTTTAAATACAACCATTAAACCTTCAATAGATAAAGCAATAATAATAGTAATTAAAAATTTTATTACCATTCTTGTATCAACCTTTGAATTTCTTGAATAGGATTTAAAAAAGACTTCTTGTTCTAATATTGTTTTTGCTAAATCAAAGATTGCAATACCAAGGGTTAGGGCAATGATTGGTTTAAAAATTGCGTCAAGAGTAAAGTCATTATGTACAATTATACTTGTGAAAAAACCTCCCAATGAATATATAATAATAAAAACAGATAATAAAACCATAGAAAAACCAGCTAAACCATAAAATATTTTAGTTAAAGTATGAAATGGTTTATTTAACTCTATTAACTCTAATCTTTCCAATAAAGTTTCAATTTTAAAATCTAAGAAAATTATAAAATCTTCCTCTTTTATTGTAAGAGTTATACAATTACTTCTTGTGGCACTACTTATATATGGGGAAGAAAATGCAATAGATTTGTCTTTGAAATGTAATTTTTCCAATATATAAGAACGACTTTCTCCCATTGCAGTTTCATCTGTTTTATTTCTGTAATAATTAGCAGAATTTTGGATTTTCGTATCTTTATCAACTGTATAAACTAATTCTAGTGATGGGAATACAGAAAAAAGATTACTGTATTTGTTAGCTTCCGAATCTTTTAATTTCCCTAAATTGTGAATACTATTAATAATAAAGTCTTCGATTTTTTCCTTATTAAGCTCATATATGCTTAAAAACTCTTCCATAATATTTCCTTTTTATAAACTGTATATATTGTAACATTTTAACGGAAATTTAAAAAAAATCCAATTGTATATTAATTATACAGATTAAGTCTAGCGAAAGTTTATTATTTATTTTATAATTTCTTATATCAATTTTAAAAAGGAAAAAAATGGAAAATTTTGCTGATGTAAAATATGTTCTTGATGGGTTCTTATTTATTATAATGGGAGTCCTAGTAATGTGGATGGCAGCTGGGTTTGCTATGTTGGAAGCTGGTTTAACTAGATCTAAAAATAATGCAACAGTATTAACAAAAAACCTTGCTTTATTTGCAATTTCTTGTATTATGTATTATTTTATTGGTTACAACTTAATGTATGGAGAAGGTGGAGCTATCATGGGAAGCTTCTCAACAATAAGCATGGAAACTGCTGCTGATGCTTCTTATCCTGCTGCTGCTGACTTCTTCTTCCAAGTAGTGTTTGTTGCAACTGCTGCTTCTGTAATTTCTGGTTCAATTGCTGAAAGAATGAAGTTATGGCCATTTTTAATCTTCGTTGTTGTATTAAGTGGTATTATTTATCCATTACAAGGTCACTGGACATGGGGTGGAAGTGAATTAGGTGGTATTATCGCTGGATTCTCTGATTTTGCTGGTTCAACTATTGTTCACTCAGTTGGTGGATGGGCTGCTTTAGCTGGTGTTCTAATTCTTGGAGCTAGAAAAGGTAAGTATGGTAAAGATGGTGGAGTTAGACCAATTCCAGGTTCAAACTTAACTTTAGCTACACTTGGTACATTCATTTTATGGATGGGATGGTTTGGATTTAATGGTGGAAGTCAATTAGCATTAGGTTCAAAAGGTGATATCGATGGAATTGCTTTAGTTATTGCTGATACAAATATGGCTGCAGCAGCGGGTGCTGTAATGGCTGCAATTTTAACTCAACTTATCTATAAAAAAGTTGATTTAACTATGGTATTAAATGGTGCTTTAGCAGGACTTGTATCTTGTACTGCAGGACCAGATTTAGGAATGATGGTTGCATTTATTGAAGGTATTGTTGGTGGTGCTTTAGTTGTATTTGCAGTTCCTATGTTTGATAAAATGAAAATTGATGATCCAGTTGGTGCTTTATCTGTTCACTTAGTTGCAGGTATTTGGGGAACTTTAGCTGTAGGTATCTTTAATCCAGAAGTTACAATTATGGCACAACTTAAAGGTATAGTTGTTATTGGAGCATTTGTTTTCATAGCTTCATTTATTGTATGGAAAATTTTAGACCTAATTGTAGGATTAAGAGTAAGTGAAGAGATTGAAGTTCAAGGTTTAGATATTCATGAAACTGGACTTGAAACTTATCCAGAGTTTAAAAGAGCGTAAGTGGTAATAAAAGAGTAAGTTTTCTTACTCTTTTAAAGAGATATATTTTTTTGAAATATTACTAAAAGGAATAAAGAATGAAAAAAATCGAAGCAATTATCAAGCCTTTTAAACTTGAAGATGTAAAAGAGGCTTTAGTTGAAAGTGGTGTTACAGGTATGACTGTAACAGATGTAAAAGGTTATGGAAGACAACAAGGTCACTCTGAATTATATAGAGGTGCTGAGTATATTGTTGATTTTCTAGCTAAAATTAAAATAGAATTGATTGTAAATGATGAAGATGTTGATAAAACAATAGCAACAATTTCAGATGCAGCTAAAACAGGGAAAATCGGTGATGGTAAAATTTTCGTTACACCTATTGAAAATGTAGTGAGAATCAGAACTGGTGAAACTGGTAGCGAAGCAGTTTAGTCTTATAAAAAGGTAATATTTATCTTATCTTTTCTTTAAAAAACAAAGAGTGTTATTTTATAAACACTCTTTTGTTTTGTATATTTACTATACAAATTATGCTCTTCTTCTAAAAAATACACAAAAATTATGTATAAAAAACATCCATTGAAATAAATCAAAAATAGACCATATAATATATAATTATCCAAACTTAATAAAAAAGGATAAGTATGGATTCAAATATAGCTTATGTAATTGATACCTTTTTTGCACTTTTTGCAATGACTTTAATTATTTTCATGGTTCCAGGGTTTGCAATGCTAGAGGCTGGACTTGTAAGAACCAAAAATGTTAGTGCCGTATTAATGGTAAATACAATGATATATGCTGTAGCATCATTGGCATTTTTATTGGTAGGTTATTCTATTGCTTTTGGTGATTTTGGAAGTGATAGTATGAGTAAGTGGGCTGCATTTTTATTTCAAATGGCATTTGTTGGTAAGGTTATTAATATTATGTCAGGGGGAGTTAGTGAAAGAGCAAAGGTTTTACCTCTTGGAATATTTACTATTGTAATGGGAGCATTAATTTATCCAACAATTGTTAACTGGTCATGGGGAAGTGATATGTTAGCTGAAACTATTTTTGACTTAACAATGTATGATTTGGCAGGTTCAACTGTGATTCATAGTACTGGTGGTTGGGCTTTATTAGCTGCAATAATTATTATTGGTGCACGACGTGGAAGATATCCAACAGAGGGTGGAGTAAGAGTAATTCCAGCTTCAAATATTCCTTTAGTTACTCTTGGTGCATTTCTTTTATGGATTGGTTGGTTTGGATTCAATGGAGGAAGTGTTGGTTCTATTTCATCAAAAGAGAGTGCAGATGCAGTTGCTTTAACAATAATGAATACAAATACAGCAGGTTTAGCAGGAGCAATCTTAGTAGGAATATATATGTATTTTAGATATAAAAAACTAGATATTACTATGGTATTAAATGGTGCATTAGGTGGATTGGTTGCAATAACAGCTGGTCCAGATTTATATGATATTTATACTCCTATATTAATTGGTTCAGTAGGTGGAGTTTTAGTTATATTTGGAGTTAGTTTTTTCGATAAGCTAAAACTTGATGATCCTGTTGGAGCTTTATCTGTTCACTTATTAAATGGTATTTGGGGAACATTAGCAGTTGGTATTTTTGCATCAAATGGTGATAATATAACACTACTAGGACAAGTAAAAGGTATAGTAGTTGTTGGTGTTTTTGCATTTGTAACATCATTTGTAGTTTTATATATCATTAATAAGTTGGTTCCTCTAAGAGCAGAAAAAGATGAGGAAATGCAAGGATTGGATGTGGAAGAGTGTGGACTTGAAGCATATCCAGAGTTTAAACGAGCATTTTAAAGCTATATATAATCTGTAAATTTTGGTGTTAATTATAGAGATTAGATTTATTTAAACATATTTTGTTAAAATAGTATAATCAAAAAAAGGATTAAAATTGAAAAAAATTGAAGCAATTATCAAACCATTTAAATTGGAAGATGTAAAAGAAGCATTAACTGAAGCTGGAATAACTGGTATGACAGTTTCTGATGTAAAAGGTTATGGAAGACAACAAGGTCACTCAGAGCTTTATAGAGGTGCTGAGTATGTGGTAGATTTTTTACCAAAAATCAAAGTAGAATTAATTGTTGCTAATAAAGATGTTGATTCAACAATTAATTTAATCACGGAAGCTGCAAAAACAGGAAAAATTGGTGATGGTAAAATATTTGTTTCTCCAGTTGAAAAAGTTGTAAGAATTAGAACTGGTGAGGAAGATGAGGAAGCTATTTAGTGAGTAAAGAAATAGTACTTAACTCACCTTTAGATATGCATCTTCACCTAAGAGATGGTGAGATGTTAAAATTAGTTGGTCCTTTAACTTCAAAAACTTTTGCAGGTGCATTGGTTATGCCTAACTTAGTGCCACCTGTAACAACAAAAGAGGCTTTATTATCTTATAAAAATAGAATTAAAGAGGCTTGCAAAGATGATGATTTTGAACCTTTAATGACTTTGTTTTTTCAAGAGTATTCAAGGGAATTTTTAGAAGATATAAAAGATGAAATAATTGGAATAAAGTTATATCCTGCTGGAATTACAACAAATTCTGAAAATGGAGTTGCAGCAATTGATGCTGAAAGTTTACGACCAACTTTAGAAGCTATGAGTGATTTTGATATTCCTTTGTGTATTCATGGTGAAACTAATGGTTTTGTTATGGATAGGGAAAAAGAGTTTATGCCAGTATATGAAGGCTTGGCAAAAGCTTTTCCAAAATTAAAAATTATCATGGAGCATATTACTACAAAAGATGCAGTAGAGTTAGTTGAAAAATATGATAATTTATTTGCAACTATTACTTTACATCATTTGATTATAACTTTGGATGATGTAGCAGGTGGAATGTTACAACCACATCTATTTTGTAAACCTATTGCAAAAAGATATGAAGATAGGGATGCTTTACTTAAAGTAGCTTTAGAGGCTAATCCAAAGGTTATGTTTGGTTCTGACTCTGCTCCACATCCTAAACATAAAAAAGAGTCTTGTGGTTGTGCTGCAGGAGTTTTTACCTCTCCTATTGCTTTACAAGTTTTAGTTGAGCTTTTTGAGAAGCATGACAAATTGGATAATTTGAATGCTTTTTTAAGTTTAAATGCTCAAAAGATTTATAATTTTAAACCATTAACTAAAGATATTACATTAGTTAAAAAAGAGTTTATAGTGCCTAATATATATGAAGGTTTTGGTGAGAATGTTGTGCCAATGTATAATAATCAAAAACTTTTTTGGAGCATAAAGTAAGAGACTTAATCGTCTCTTTCTGATAAGAGTTGATTGATTTTATCTTGTGTTTCTTTAGCTTTTTGAATTCTATCCTCTCTCATAACTCTTAAAGTTTCTAACGTTTCCATTTTCTCATGGTCTATATTAGATTTTAATTGTATGGCTTTTCTATTATTTGATAATCCACTAATAGCTAAAAATTTCTCTTTTTTATTTATATAAACTTTTGCAGTTGCTGAGGTTGAATTCTTATTAAATACAATTACATCACCCTCTTTTAAATCTAATATTTCTGAAGTTTTTAAAAATGTTTCAGCCATAACTGCTTCAATATTCATTTTTGCACCTGAAATCAGAGTGGTAATATCTTTTTTTCTACTAGCTTTTTTATTTCTACCTTCTGCAAAGATTTTTGTAACAATCTTATTTAAAAGTGTTTCTATATAAGAAATAGGATAACAAATTGATAAAAATCCTGATTCTTCATCAATTGTAAACTCTAATACTACAAGTAAAACAATTTCGTGATCAGAAATAATTTGAATGGCATTTGCATTTGTATCTCTTGATTCTATTCTAAAATTAAGAGTTGTAATTTCATCCCAAGCTTTATATAAATGAGAAACTATTAATTTATAAAAGTGGTCAAATATCTCTACTTCGATTTCTGTTAATTCTCTATCTAAATTGTCAGTTGAAGCAACTGATCCACTTCCTAATAGTTCAGCAATAATTTTATGTGAAATTCCTGGGTTACACTCAATTACTATTCTTCCATCTAAAGGTCTAATAGATAAAGTATTTAGTGAAGTTAATTGAGGAATAGAAAGAATAAACTCACCATAAGTCATTTGTTCTATTGAATATAATTTTATATCAACAATTTTTCTAAGCATTGCTGATAAATCAGTTATTAAATCCCTTAGCATTTTATCATGAAGGGTTGAAAATGCCTTAAATTGTTCATTTGAAATACGATTTGGTTTTTTAAAGTCATAAATAGAGTAGTTTTTTTCTTTTGATATTATAGGTTCATCGACTGTTTTGTCAATGTCTTCACCTTGTTCGGCTATATCTAAAAGAGCATCAATTTCATCTTGACTTAAAAATTCTGCCATTTATTATCCTCTAATCTCTAGTTCAACATCAAGAGCACCTAACTCTTTTATTAATTTAAGGGTTTCTATTATGTCTTTCATTGGTAATTTCATTACTTTCATTGCTCTAACTAAATCAGAAACTTTTGGTAAACCTTTTGTATTTATCATTGTATTATCTAAATCAACTACAGGCTTATCAGCTATTACAATATCATCACCTATATTCATTCCTTTATTTACTTCTACATTATCCCATTGTTCTTTATTTAAATCCGTTTGTTTTATTCTAAGAATAAAGTTCTCTTTTGAAACTGTAACTGGTCCTATTACTATATCATTTCCAGAAATAATCATTTCTCTATTTACATCAATAATAATTCTTTTTTTGAAAGAAGAGTCTAATTGTATATCTTCAATCATAGAAATAAATCTAACCATTGACATTTCATTATCTGGTTTATTGACTTCAATAGTTCTTGTATCATAAGCAAATGCAATTTTTTTACCAAATAGTGCGTTTATTTTTCTTTGTATCATATCTGCATCACTTGCAGAAGCTTTAATTAAGCTAAGGGTTAGATTTTTTTCATCTTTTAATGTAAATGGTATCTCATTTTCAATAATTGCACCTTCATAAATCATACCTGTTGTTTCATTATCTTTATTAGCAACAATAGTACCTTGTGCAAGACCATAAACATTACCATCTACACCTTTTAATTGAGTTAATAATAATTCACCATTATTTATTGATTTTGCATCACCAATGGCAGAAATTTTTACTTTTATTTTATCACCTTGTCTTGCAAAAGCAGGAAGAGCAGCAGTTACCATAACTGCTGCAATATTTTTTGATTTGATTGAAGAAGTTGGAATTTTTATGTAAGAGTTTCTAAGTAAGTTTTGTAAACTTTGCATAGTAAAAGTTGATTTATCGCCAGTGCCTGCTAGTCCAACAACTAAACCATAACCTAAAAGTTGATTCTCTCTAATACCAACAATGTTTGCTATATCTTTTATTGTTTGTGCGTATATAGATGTAAATAAGAAAAAAAATAACAAAATATATTTCAAATAGTTTACCTCGTATAAATATTGATAAATTTTATCTAAATTTATATAAATTTTAGATATCATCAATGAAAATTAAATTAGGGTTATCTTTGAATATTTATATTTATGGCAGTCAAAACTTTAAAAAAGATATTAAAGATGAATTAAATAGATCTCATATTGATTTTAAATTGGGAGATAAAGGTTTAATTCAAGAGGTTCAAGCATTAAGTACCTTAAAAGAATTGATTGAGGATAACAGTGATGATATCTTTTTAATTGATGACGCTAAGATTATAAAAGAGAATTTAATAAATTCTAAAATCAAATTTTTAAAACCTAAAGATGGAATAGAACAAGAGTATCTAAAAAACAAAGGGATTGAAGATTTTAGTGTTGATTCAATTTCTGATATTTCAAAACATATTCTTAAAAAGATGAAAGATTTAGGGATATATGATGATGAAGACTTTGATGAGACAACAGAAATTCATGACTCCATAACAAATATCGTAAATGATGCTTATAATAGTGATGAAGATGATGAATATGAATTAAGTGATGACTTAAAAGAGTTATTGTCATCTGATAATATTGAAAAAGAAGAGTTTTCTAATGAGTATGATGAAGTTTCAGAAGAAGAATCTTTATTGAGGTTCAAAGAAGTTGAAGAGATAGAAAAAGATGAACTTTCTTTTGATGAAGAAATTAGTAAAACTGAAAAAATGATTGATGAGGAACCTATTATTAATGATGAACCAAAAGAGAGTTTTGAATCAATTACTTCAATTGAAGAGATGGACGAATTGATAAATTTTGAAGATATAACATCACTAGATGATTTAACAGAAGATGATATTTTATCTGCTTTAAGTGGAGAAGATATTAAGCCAAGAGTTGCTAAAAAAATAGAAAATAAAGCAAATGAAATGAGTATAAAACTTGATAATCCAAATGATATTAAAGAGTTTTTAACTAAGTTACTAGAAAGTAAAGCATTAGAAATTACAGTAAAGATTAAAGAATGAACATGGATTTAATGGGCATAGCCCAAAGTACAGTAAAAATAATTCTTTTATTAGCCTTACCATCATTACTTGTAAGTATGGTTATTGGACTTTTAATATCGGTATTTCAAGCTGTAACTCAAATCTCTGATGCTGCATTGGCTTTTGTTCCTAAAGTTATTTTTGTATCTGTTTTTATATTAATTTCTTTACCATGGATTGGAGATAATGTAAGTACTTATACAAAAGAGTTATGGGATATGATTTTGGTATTTGGTAAAAATGGATGATTCAAAAACTTCATAATCTAAAAAAATCACAAACTGATCAAAAATTAATGTATAAAGCAGAAATTTTAAATTCAGTGGCTGCTTTTGATGAACAGATTAATGATTTAAAAAGAAATATTAATACATCAACTGTTGATAGATATGGAGCAATTTCAGATTTTAAGATTTTGGAAATACATAAAGAAACTTTGAGAATTCAAGCAAGAAAATTAGAGTCTCAAAGAAATTTTTTACTTACAAAAATAGATAAATTAGATAGAGAAATTGTTGAACTTCAAAAAGAAACTGAACAATATGCGTATTTACTACAAGAACAAAAAAAAGAGCTATATAAAAAAATATTAGTTGCAGAAGAAGAACAAGCAAGTGAATTTATACAAAGTAAATATATTGCTGGATAAGGATTTTTATTGAATAGATTATTTTTTATATTTTTAGTTTTAGGAACATATGTTTTTGCACAAGAGACAGCAGGTACTTTTATAAAAGAAAAAAAAGAAATTATGGTTTTAAAACAAGAATTAAATAAATTTTATACATTAAAAGAAGATGAGTATAAAAAAAGAAAACAAGAACTAGAAGCAATAATGGCAAAAATAAAACTAGAAAAAAAACAAATACAAGAAATTTATGATAAAAATCAGACTACATTAAAAGATATTAAAGGAGAAGTTGTAAGTAAAACTGCTAAGATTTACAATTCAATGAAACCAAAAAATGCAGCTGAAATATTTAATAAAATGATAGATGATGGAAAAATTGAAGATGTTTTTGATATAATTTTGAAATTAAAAGAGGCAAAAGTTACCCAAATAATGAAATCTATGACGGTTAAAAATGCTTCTAAAATAACTGAAAGACTTAAAAATTATACAGTTGTAGATGATAGTAAGAAAGGAAAATAATGGCTGAAGAAGAAGTGGCAGAACAACCAAAAAAAAGTGGTGGAAAAGGTTTGATGATAGTGCTCGTGGCACTAATTGTTGTATTATTATTAGCAGTTATTGGTGGTGGGTTCTTCTTATATTCACAAGGTGTTTTTTCTCCACAAGAAGCTGGAAAACAAACTGAAACAGTTAAAAAAGAAGAGAGTAATTCAGGCGATAGATTTAAAGCTGCAATTAATGATTTAGTATTAAATATTACTAATGCAAAAGGAAGAGAGAAATTAATGAAACTCTCTTTTACATTAAAAAGTAGTGATCCAGGTATTGAAGCAATAGTTGAAGCGTATAAAGCTGAAATAGTTGATGTAGTAATCTCTCAAATTAGTGCTAGAAGTTCAGAAGAACTTTTAACTGTAGGTGGTAAAGCTTTATTAAAAGATGAATTGATTGATGAAATTAATAAAGTTTTAAATGATGCAACAGCAGGAAATTCTGATATACAAAAAAATAGTATTAAAGATATTTTATTTACAACCTTTGTTATAAAGTAGTATAAAAATGATAGTAACAGTAAAAAATAGTGGACCTAAAAATTATGTAATAAAGATTATTTCAATAGTTGCATTAGTTACTATGTTTACTGCATACTATTTTCACATGAGCGATGAATTTTCTTCAAATGAAGTTTCTTTGGAAAAAATAAGCAAACAAAATATAGAAGAGATGAAAAAAGAGGAATCTAAAAGAGTAGAAAAGTTGATTTTTAAAGAGGTAGAAACTGCTGTTGATTTGGTCGGACAAGAGTATATCCAAGATGTAAAAATTGTAAAAAACAAAATACTCTTAGTGTGTGATACAAGTGCGAATCTTGATGCTTTAAAAGTTAGATATGGAACTTTAGCCTTAATTAAAAATGATTTAAATAATGTAAAAATAGCAATAGATATAAAATATATAATTGAAAGTAAATATAATGAAAATTAGATATTTTTTTGTACTGCCACTTACTTTTTTGTTAAATTCATGTACAAGTACAACTCCTGAAATAACATTTGAAAAACCACCTGCACAAGTATTAAAACCACAACCTGTTTTACAGTATAATAAAGGTTCTTTGTATTCAAGAAAGGGTCCTTCTTTATTCGCTGATAAAAAAGATTTACAAGTTGGTGATATAATACAAGTTGTTATAAATGAAGCATTATCTTCAAATAGTAGTAATAAAAGAGAACTTACAAATAAAAGTTCAGAGTCAATGGGTGGTGGATTAGTAACTCCTGCTACAGGAAATAATTTACCATTAAATTCTACTGTTCAATCTGTAGCCAATAAAATTAATAGTTTTGGTGGTGTTCAATTTAATTCAAATAGTGATAGTTCCTTTAAAGGGAAAGTAAATGCTACTGCTGATGAATCTTTTTCTACGACACTTTCTGTTATAATAGAAGAAACATATCAAAATGGTAATTATTATATTAAAGGCTCAAAAGAGATGTTAATAGATGAACAGAAGCAAGAAATCATAATTTCGGGGGTTATAAGACCTTATGATATTAGTCCAGATAATTCTATTAACTCTTCTCAAATAGCAAATTTGAAGGTTATGTACAAAAAAGATGGTGAAGAACAAGATGTTATGCACGAACCATGGGGTACAAAACTGCTAAAATTGCTCTGGCCTTTCTAATTTAATCTAACATTAAGAATTGTAATGTAATAATTAGGGATATTATCCCAAAGGAAGGTTCAAATGCTTAATTCATTAAATGTAGCACAATCTGGCTTGGCGGCTGCTAGAATTTCTGTTGAAAATACAATGAATAATATCTCAAATGCGAACACTGAGGGATATAAAAAAAGAGTTGTAGAAACAAGTGAAATGGCACACTCTGATGATAGACTTTGGGGAAGAGGTGTATCTGTTGATGATACTATTAGAATCTCTAGTCAATATCTATATGACAATATTATAAAACAAAATAGTAAAGAAAATTATCAATCACAGTTATCATTTATGTTAGAAAATATTGAATCAATTTTCCAAGAAACTGATGAAGCTGGTTTATCCCTTGACTTAGATAAATATTTTCAAAGTATAGAGAGTCTAAGAGCGAATCCTAATAATGAAGTTTATAAAAATGATTTAAAATTGAGCGGACAACTAATAGTAGATGGTTTAAATCGTTTATATGAAGGAATTGAAGATCAAGAAAAAGTATTTCAGCAGGCGTTAGAAGCTAATATAAATGATGTTAATTTAATGCTAAATGATATTGGTAATATTAATAGAAAAATAAATGAGCAAGGTTTTGCTTCAAATGATTTACTTGATAAAAGAGATTTATTAGAAAAACAATTATCTGATTATGTTGATGTTACTGTAAATAGAGATAACAATGGAGTTTATGAATTAAAAATTGGTGGTGAAATTGCTATTTCTAATACAACTGTAGCAGAATTATCTCTTGGTCAAGAATACACAGAACAAATAGATAGATATGTAACTGATACAGGTAGTAAAAGTAATATATTAACTTCAACTGATGTTTTTGATCAAGAAGATGTAATTACGTTTGAGTTAGATAATCAACATTCTGTAAGTGTAGAATATGGTGAAACTATGCTTTTTGACCTTGATGGTGATGGTACAGAAGATATAGTAAAAGTTGATGAAACCAATTATGTAAGAGCTTTAGTTCATAAAATTAATACAAATATTGACTTAGCTACAAAAGTAAAAGCTTTTAATGGTAATTATGGAATTGATGAAAAAGGTAATAAATTTACTACTGATAGTCAAGATAAGTTTTTAGTAATAGAAGCAAAAGTTCCAGGTACAGATGGTAAATTTGATAGTAGGGTTATATTTACAGAAGAGGCTTATTCAACAAATGAAGCTACATATACAGTTAATCCTTCTATAAATAGTAACCCTGTTACAATACAAAGTAAGTTTGCAACCGATGGTTTAAGTTTAACTCACTCAATTGATTTAGGAGCTCCAAGTGCTGGAGAAGTTTTTGATATAGATTTATCAAATAACTATGGAACTTCTGGAACAGTTACATTAACTAATGGTGTAACTTATAATGCTGCAACAAATAAATTAACTGTTCCTGCTGGGGTTGAATCTTTTACAATCACAGTTGATTCAATTGAACAGGCAACTGGAACTTTACCATATGGAACTGGTACTGCTGAATCTTCTATTGCATTATTCGGAAAAACACAAGAATATACTCTATCTTTAACAGGTACAAGTAATACAATTACTTCAGTACTTAATGTAGTAAATGATGGAAAAGATGTAACACAAGATTATAAAATATCTACATCTACTACCAACACAAATAATATAGTTAGTGCCATACCAAATGTAAATGAAATTACAGGTGCTGCACAAGCAAGTGGGACACTTCAAGTTAGTTCAATAAAAAGTTTGGCTGCAGTTGATGGCAGTTCAATTACACATACGGTGAATTTAAAAACAGCAACAACTAATACACAAGTTATGAAAATATCCTTTAGTGATGATACAGGAAGTTATTTTGATCAAACTCCTGTATTTGTTCCTGATAATGTAACATATGATATTGAAACTGGACAAATAACTATTCCAGCAGGTATTAGTAGTTTTACATTCACAACTCCAACAAATGAATTAGCTGATGTAAATACTGACCAAACATATAGTTTTTCTATAACTGATAATGCTGCAGCAAGTGGTTCTCAACCTGTTACAATGACATCAACTCTTGTAATAAATAATAAAGAAGGTCAAACTTCTCGTTCTATTTACAAACAAGAAGTAAGAAGTGCTTCAGCAACAAATGCAATTACTGTAAATACTTATGATGAACCAATAAATATCACAAGTGGAAAAATTAAGGCTATTATTGAAAACTTGGTTACAGATTCTGGAAAAAATATATTTGATGAGTACAAAAAGTCTTTAGATGATTTTGCAAAAACATTTGTTGATATAACATCAAGTTACATAAAAAATAATGATGGAACTTATATTAATGGTGAAATAGCAACAGATAATAATATAGAAATAGCTGATGATATTGACTTATTTAGTGGTTCTAGTGTAAGAACAATGAAGTTTAATGCTTCAGTAGTTGGTAATATGAAACAAAAAGATTATGATTACTTGGCTACACATCAATGGAAAGAAGATATATCATTTTTGGGATTTGGACAGGATAAAAATAATGAGTTAGTTGCAAATGATAGTGAAGTAAGTTCATTGTCCCAATTTTTACAAAAAATAAGAACAACTGTTTCAAAAGATAAAGAGAGCAATGATTTTGTTCTTGAAACACAAAAAGCGGTTGTGGAGTCATTACAAAATACTTATGATTTAAAAACAAAAGTAGATAATGATGAAGAGATGATAAATTTAATGAAATTTCAAGCAGCATATTCTGCAAATGCAAAAATGATAACTACTGTAGATGAGATGTTACAAACATTGCTTGGACTCAAAAGATAAGGAATAAATTATGGCTGAAGGTGTATTAGGATTAGGAACAGGGCAAGCTACTACATTAAATCAAGAATTAATTGATAAATTAAAAGCTGCAGAGAGAAAGGCAAGTGTTGAACCAATTGAAACAAGCATTTCAAATTGGGATTTAGAGAGTGTAAAAGTTTCAGAAATAAAATTACAAACACAAGATTTATTAAATGCAATTAAACCTTTTGACTTATTTGTTACAGGTGGAGTAAATGCTTTTGAAAGTAAAAGTGCAACTACTACAGGTGATTCTGTAACCTTTGACGCAGTTGATGCAGGTGGATTAAATACTGGGACAACTACAGCAAATATATCACAACTTGCACAAAGGGATGTATATCAAACATCAACATTTTCTGATAAAGATGCTGTTATATCTTCTACTTCTGGAACAATGTTAGTTATAAATGGTGTAGAATTTTCAACTTTAAATAAATCATATCAAGAATTGGCAGATGAAATAAATATTAATTCAAAATTTAATGCTTCTGTTGAAACGGTTGGAACAAACTCTTTTAGATTGGTAATCAAAAGTGAAAAATCTGGAACAGATAATGCTTTAAGTATCACAGAAACAGGCATAAATTTAGGACTTAATGAATTTTTATCTGATACAACTATTGCTTCTGGAACAGTTCCTGCTATTGGTCTAACTTTAACATTAAATGGAACAAGTTTTACAACTAATGGTGTTGAAAATTATAGTGAATTTGTATCTAGAATTAATGCAGATTCTAATTTTGATGCGTCAATAAATGCTGATGGAAAAATATCAATAAGAAGAAGTGATGGAACTCCTTTAGAAGTTACAAATGACAACTTAGGTTTAAGTTTAAAAAATAATAATCATACTCTTACTGCACAAAATTTACTAGCAAAAATTGATGGAGTTGATTATGATGTATCTTCAAATCTTATAACAGTTGATGGTGGTTTAAAAATAACTGCAGTTAAAATTGGTGAATCATCAATTTCAATTGAAAAGGATACAACAGGTATTACAACACTGTTTAAGGATTTTATTGATAAATATAACACTTTGTTAGAGTCTATTGATACAGAACTTTATTCCGCTGATTCTAAAATTGAGGATAGAACAACTTTAAGAAGTATATTATCTGAAATAAAAGATCAGATGTTTGGGACTTATGGAACAAACTCAAACTTAAATTTATTTAGTTATGGGTTGTCTTTAGATAAAAGTGGTTCATTATCATTGGATGAATCAGTATTTAACACGGCAATAGATGAAGATTTTGATAATTTAAAAGATTTATTTATTGGAACTGCAGAAAAAGAGGGATTTGGGACACAACTAAAAACTGTGCTAGATAATATGGATGGTATTGATGGACTTATTACTTCTTATGAAGATAATATGACTTCTCGTAAAAAGTCTCTTGATTCAGATTTAACAAAAGCAACGGAAGATTTAGATTCTAAATATTCTCAATTGTCTCAACAATTTGCAGACTATGGAACGATTATTAGTAGATTTAATGCACAATTTGCCAGCCTAGAAATGATGATAAAACAATCGATTTCTAATTAGTTTAAGCTTTAATATAATATACTCTAAATCTAATAAAAGATGGAGATGGTTTGGTGGGATTAGATGTTTATAATCAACAAAATGCAGTAAGTAACGATCCATATGTTTTAATACTTAAGTTATATGAGGGATTACTAAGATATCTTTCATTTGCTGAAGAAGCTATGGAAAATGGTGATGTTGAAGAAAAATTTATTTATATAAACAAATCGATTGCAATTTTTGATGAACTAAGAAATATTTTAGATTTTGATGGTGGTGACATTGCACACTATCTTGATGGTTTATATCTATATCAAATAGAAACACTTTTTACTGCTGGTATTAATGATAATGTAAATTTAATACATCAAGTTAAAAAAGTATCGCAAGGTTTAATTGAAGCATGGAAAGACGAAACAGGTCTTTAGAGGCATTAAAGAGATTAATTTATGTTGATTCTTTAGATGATGAACAAAGAGGTGAGGGATTAAAATCTTGGGCTTCAACTTATTTAGATACTACAGACGTAACTAACTTTGACTTAACACACGAAGAACTTTTAAAATTACGAGAACTACTTTTTAAAAATGCAAATTTTTTATTTACTTACAGAGAACACATTTTAGAAGAGTTAAAATCAATATCTCAAATGAAAAAATTTTTACAGAAATAAATCTTTTAATTCTACTTCTAATTCAAATAAATATGCTCTAATATTTTTTGGAATTTTTTTTATTCTACAAGATTCTTTAAATTTTTTATCCATCGTTTGGTTTGATTTTGGTGAAATAAAGATGTAATCTTCTGTAATTGCTATATTTATTTTATGGGAAATAGTTATCTCTTTTTGTTTTATAATTTCATCACGTTGAGCTTTTGATAATAATATACCCCTTTTTTTTAAAGATTTATCTATTATTTTAATATTTAAATTATCATCTTTTTGATTTGTATAAATTTCCAATAACTCTTTTTGATAAAAAGGTTTTAGCTCAAGATTTAGTGAATTAATATCATTTTCTAAGTATTTAAAACTATTTTTGATTCCGTTTTTATAATTTTTAATTAATTCATTTGAGAAATTTTGTCTAAAAAAATTTCTTTTTATTTTTTCATCACTATTTGAACTATCAATAAAATATTTTATTTTATTTAGTTCCAAATATTCTTTGAGTTCGTTCTTTGATATTTCAAGTAATGGTCTATGGATTATATATTTATTTTTAATTGTTTCTTTTTCTAATCCAATTAGTTCAACTAAACCAGCTCCTTTTGTTAGTTGCATTAAAAACCATTCCAATTTATCATTTAATTGATGAGCTGTAATTAGTGTTTGGTAATTATTAGATTCTATAATTTCTTCAAAAAAATTATATCTTATATCTCTAGCTTGTTTCTCAAAATTTGAAGTATTAGTTAGTGTTACATCTTTTACAAAGCACTTTTTATTGTATTTAAAAGCCAACTCTTTTGCATATGCTACTTCATCTTTTGATTGAGTCCTTACATTATAATCAACAATAGCAATATCAAAGGGAATATTTTTTTCTAAAAGTAAGAAAAATAATGCAGTTGAATCAATACCCGCAGAAAACGCTAAAAGGTTTTTTGCTGTATTGATATTAAAATTAGTCATTAAAGTTCTTTAATGGCCGTTGCAAGTAGTTTATCACCTACTAATTCAGTGATTTTAACTTGATAAATTTTTCCAACACTTAATTGTTCTGATGTTTCATTATCATTGATATAAATTTCTCCATCAATTTCAGGAGCCCAGATGGTTTTTCTAGCACTTAGTAAATATTCATGCTCATCACTTTCCCCATCAATATAAACATTTACTACCTTACCAATCTCTTTTTTCAATGATTCTAGTGTTTTTCTTTGGATTATTTCACCCAATATATCAGCTCTACTATCTATAATTTTTTGGTTTATTTTGTTTGTATTTTCATAAGCAGCAGTTCCATCTTCATCTGAATAAGAGAATACATTTGCTCTATCAAACCCATACTCTTCAACATATGAACAAAGTTCATTAAAATCTTCTTCAGTCTCACCTGGATGACCAACAATAAAAGTAGTTCTAACAAATGAATTAGGAGTTGCTCTCATAGTTTGCATTAGCTCTTTTAATTTTTCAACACCTTTTCCTCTTTTCATAATTTTAAGCATGTTAGAGCTTATGTGTTGTAGTGGTATATCAAAGTAGTTTTCAAATACTTTTGAATTTTCTATTTTTTTGATAAGAGATAGAGTTGTAGTTGATGGATAAAGATATAAAATTCTTGCACTTTTAATTCCATCAATTTTTTCAACTTCATTAATTAATTGTTCTAACCCATCATTTATATTTAAATCTCTTAAAAATGATGAACTATCTTGTGATACAAAAGAGAAATCATGAAAACCTTGTGATACTAAGTTTTTAACCTCTTTTACAAGTGATTCAAGAGTTCTTGAATGAAGTTTACCTTTAAAAGAAGGAATAGCACAAAATGAACAAACTTGATTACACCCTTCAGACAGCTTTATATAAGCGTGATAATTAGAACCTGTAATTACTCTATCATTAGTCTCATTTAATAAAAAAACTTCTTTTGTAAAAGCACTTCTTTTTTCATTTACTAAAGAATCAATTTTATCATAGTCACCAACACCTGTAAAGATATCAATTTCAGGTAACTCTTTTTGTAGTTGTTCTTTGTATCTTTCACTTAAGCAACCAGCCATAACTAAAACAGAATCTTTTTTTCTAAGATCATGTAGATTTAAAATTGTATTAATACTCTCTTCTTTTGCACTATCAATAAATCCACATGTATTTACGATAATCACATCAGAATTTTCCACATCATCAGATATTTTATAATCTCTTAATTTTCCAAGCATGATTTCTGAATCTACTAAGTTTTTTGTACAACCAAGACTAACTAAATGTAATGATTTTTCAGGATTTTTTGTTGAAAATTTCATATATAACCTATTAATTTTTTTGGAATTTTAGCATAATAGTTTGAATTAATCAAAAATTGATAAAAATCTTCAAAATAAATATAAATAAATATTATAATAAAATATAAAATATTTGACAAAAATATTTTTAAATTATACAATTACAAATAAGAAAAACTTATTTTATAAGGAATATTAATGAACAAATTTGACAAGATAAAACTTTTTTGTAGAAAATTCAGAATAGCTATTGGTGTTATTTTAATATTAGTTGGATATTTTACTGGAATTGTTTGGTTTTATTTAGGTATTTTACCTTTATTAGCAGGAGTAATTAATTTTTGTCCTTTATGTATAATTAGTAAAAAGTGTACGATATAGACTTTTAAAAGTCTATATCCACATATTATCAATAAGTCTTGTATTTCCTAATTTACAAGCAATTAATATAATTGTATTTTTTACCTCTATTGTTTGAATCTCTTCAAAATTTTTATTTACTATTGCAATATATTCAATATCTAAATTAGACATTATTTCTTGCATTTTATTTTTTATGGTGGTGCTATCTCTTTCACCTTTTGTAACTGATATAATTGTCATATTTAAAGATTTTGAAATGGCTAGTGCCTCTTTTCTTTGTTCTTGTGTTAAATAAACATTTCTTGAACTCAATGCAAGTCCATCGGCTTCTCTTATAATTTCACATTCAACAATATTTATAGGCAAAAATAGATTTTTAACCATTTGAGATATAAGAGAAAGTTGCTGAGCATCTTTTTTACCAAAGTACGCATTTGTAGGTTGGACTAAATTGAAAAGTTTTAAAACAACTTGTAATACTCCATCAAAATGACCTGGTCTTTTTTCACCTTCTAAGATAAAACCACTTATTTTAGGAGCTTTTACCAATACTTCATCATCACCTTGATACATTGAACTAATCTCTGGCATAAAAAGATAATCAACTTTACATAATTCACAGATTTTTTTATCTGCAGCATCTCTTTTTGGATATTTATCAAAATCTTCATGTGCTAAAAATTGAGTTGGATTGACAAAAATTGAAACAACAACTATATCATTATTTGCTCTTGCATTTTTGATTAAAGAAATATGTCCATCATGTAAAGCACCCATAGTAGGAACAAATCCTATTGATCCATTTAGCTTTTTTCTTATGGCTTGTAACTCTTCTATTGTGTTAATTATTTTCAATAAATCTCCTTAAAATTAGTTCCTAGCATAAAAGAAACTTTGTCTTTTATGACTTCTTTTTATTTTGTATCAAAATTTGGATTGAGTTTTAGTAAAACTAAATCAGCTAATATATTTCCAAGTAGGGTTAAAAATGCACCGATGATTAGTATTCCCATAATTACAGGATAATCATGTGCTAATGCACTTTTGAAAAACAGTAATCCCATCCCATCTATAGAAAATATTGATTCTAGGATAACAGAACCACCAATAATACCAGGAAGTGATAATCCAAGTATAGTAATTACAGGCGGATAAAGATTTGGTAAAATATAATATCTTAAGATTTGATTTTTATCTAAGCCTCTAGCTTTTGCAAAAAAGATATAATCACTTTTTAGTATTTCAATTGTAAGTGATCTTATATATAAAGTTAAACTACCTATTCCACCAAAAACAATAATAGAAATAGGTAAAACTAAGTGCCAAGCAAAATCTATATAATAAGTTAAACTTCCGTCCTCTTTTACACTATGTAATCCAGCTATTGGTAAAATTTCAAAATTCATTGCAAAAATTAATACCCCAATAAGTGCCAAGTAAAATGAAGGCATAGAAAAACTAAGAAGAGATAATTGACCTGTAAATCTATCAAAAAATGAAGATTTGTTAAGGGCAGATTTGATTCCTAAATAAAGTGAAATAATAAAAATAAGAACCATTGAAATTATATTTATAGTAAGGGTTATAGGAATTCTGTCTAAAATTTCAGTTTTAACCATTTCTCCTGAACTAAAAGAGATGCCAAAATCAAGTTGAACAATAGCATAAATCCATGAAAAAAATTGTACATAAAGGGGCTTGTCTAAACCATATATAGCTTTTAGATGTTCTATTGATTCTTCTGTAATATTAGGGTTTAAATCCCCACTTGCAAAAAAAGAGTTAGGTGCAAGATGAATTGCTAAAAATGAAATTATACTTATAATAAGTAGCATAATGATAAGATATAGTAGTTTATTTAATAAAATTTTCATGGGTGTATTATACATCTACATAGGTTAAAAATGATTGGTATTGATGTTGTAAGTATAAATAGAATTGAAAAAATGTATGAAAAATTTGGCGTAAAAGCCTATGAAAAATATTTAAATGAAGATGAAATAAAATTAATAAAAAAAGTTGAAACAGCAGCTGGTTTTTGGGCTGCAAAGGAAGCTGCAAGTAAATCTTTGGGTTGTGGTATTGGAGAAGAGTGTGGTTTTCATGATATTATTCTTTCCAAATCTTCCAAAAATGCACCTCTTATAACGTTTTCAAAAGTGGTTTTGGAAAAATTTAAAATAAAAAAAGCCCATGTATCAATAACCCATGATAATGGCTTTGCTATAGCCGTAGTAGCTTTAGAAAAGTAAAAATTACTTTTTTTGAAGATACCTTTCAAGTATTATTTTAGCAGAAAGGGAATCAACTCTACCATCTCTTTTGTATTTAATATCACCTTTCATTAATTCTTCTGCTTCAATTGAGCTCATATTTTCTTCTTGAAAAATGATTTCTCCCTCAAATTTTAGAAGAGTAATAAAATGTTTTACTCTTTTTTGCATATCTTCACTAGAACTTGGAAATCCCACAATTAGTTTCTCTATTTCCCACTCTTTTAAAAAGCTATCAACGTCACTTGAAGCTTGATTCCTATTCTTTCTTAAGATGGCTGTTTGTGGTGTAACCAAAGAGTTTGTAAGGCTTAAAGCCACACCAATTCTTTTTAATCCTATATCAATAGATGCTAATTTCAATCACTATCCTTATATTTACTTTGAAACCATAAAGTAATCATTTTAGTATAATTTTGGTAATATATATCTTTTTTAAAAATATATACAATGATATATGAGTAGGATAAACGATGAAATTAGCTGTATTTGATTTTGATTCAACTTTAATGGATGGAGAGACTATTGATTTTTTAGCGAAACCTTTAGGTCTTGAAGAAAAAGTTGCAAAAATCACAGAAGAAGCGATGGCTGGTAGATTGGACTTTTTTGAATCACTTATTGAAAGGGTGGCTTTATTAAAAGGGTTGGAAAACTCTTTGGCAGTGGAAATATGTAAAAATCTACCACTTATGCCAGGGGCGGAAGAGACAGTTGCAAAACTAAAAGAAAAGGGATACAAAGTTGTATGTTTTTCAGGTGGTTTTAGAATAGGAACAACACCTGCAAAAGAGAAACTTGGACTTGATGCTGATTTTTCAAATATTTTACACCATAAAAATGGAATATTAACAGGACTTGTTGGTGGAGATATGATGTTTGGATTTTCTAAAGGTGATATGATACAAAGGGTTCAAGCTATGCTTGGAGTTTCAAAGGAAAATACACTTGTAGCAGGTGATGGAGCAAATGATGTTTCAATGTTTCCATATGCAGAAAAAAAAGTTGCTTTTTGTGCAAAAGAGATTTTGAAAAAAGAAGCAAATATTATTGTTGAGAAAAAAGATTTAACACAAATTTTAGAGTATCTTTAAAAAGTAGATAAAAAAGGACAAAAGTTATGAGTTTAAAAGAGGATATAAATTTTTCATTATGGTGTGATTTTATTGAAAGAGATTTTTTAGAAAGACAATTTCAAGACTTGATTAACGATGAGGTTATTCAAGGTGCCACATCAAACCCAGCTATTTTTGCTTCATCTATTTCAAACTCAGTTGCATATAAACAACAACTTGAAATTTTACAAGCAAATATTGCTAAAACAATTTATGAAGAGTTAGCAATGACTGACATAAAAAGAGCAGCAGAAATATTAGAGCCTATGTACAAAAATGACAATGATGATGGATTTATTTCATTAGAAGTTGATCCAACACTTTGTGATGATGCACAAGGTACTATTGAAGAGGGAATTAGACTTTATAAATCAATCGGTCATGATAATGTAATGATAAAAGTTCCTGCTACTGATGCAGGATATGAAGCAATGGAAGAATTAACAACACAAGGTATAAATGTAAATGCAACTTTAATTTTTTCACCAGAGCAAGCAATTAATTGTGCAAAAGCTTTAAATGCAGGTATGGAAAAATCAATTACTGAGTGTAAAGCTGTTATTTCTATTTTTGTATCAAGATTCGATAGATTATGTGATAATAGATTTGGAGCAAAAGGAATTGAAAAATCAAAATTAGGAATTATAAACGCTGTAAAGTGTTATCATGAAATAAATAAATTTGATAATAAAAATATTAGAGCTCTTTTTGCAAGTACTGGTGTAAAAGGTGATGAACTAGAATCTACATATTATGTGGATAATTTACTTTACCCAAATAGTGTAAATACTGCACCACTTGCTACTATTGAGGATTATATTTTAAATGGTAGTACAGAACCTAGTAAAATAATTAGTGAAATAGAGTGTGATGAATTTTTCAAAATGCTTGCAAAACATGATATTGATATAAATGAGATTTATGATACTTTATTAAGTGAAGGTTTAGAAGCATTTAAAGTATCATTCGAAGAGCTTTTAACTAAATTAAAAGCATAAAATAATTTAAAAATTGAAAAGGTATAGTATGAATAATTGGACCCCAAGTTCTTGGAGAAATTTTCCTATAAAGCAACAACCAATATATAATGATATGGAAAAACTTGCAAAAGTTGAAAAAGAATTAGCTACATATCCTCCTCTGATTTTTGCAGGTGAAGCTAGAAACTTAAAAAGTAAATTAGCAGATGTAGTTGCTGGAAAAGCATTTTTACTTCAAGGTGGAGATTGTGCAGAATCATTTGATGCGTTTAATGCAAATAATATAAGAGATTTATTCAAAGTAATGATGCAAATGGCTGTTGTTTTAACTTTTTCAGGTGGTTGCCCAGTTGTTAAAGTAGGAAGAATCGCAGGACAATTTGCAAAACCAAGAAGTGATGATTTTGAAAATGTTAATGGAATCTCTTTGCCTTCTTATAGGGGAGATATTGTAAACTCTGTTAAATTTGATGAAAAATCAAGATTACCAAAACCTAAAAAACTTTTAAAAGCATATAATCAAAGTGCTGCAACACTAAATCTTTTAAGAGCATTTTCAAGAGGTGGGATGGCAGACTTACAACAAGTTCACGCATGGAATTTGGATTTTATTAAAGATCACACTTTAGGTGTAAAATATGATGAATTGGCAAATAAAATTTCTGAAACTTTAGCTTTTATGAGAGCTTGTGGAATTACTTCAGAAAATACAGACCAACTAAGTCATACTACACTTTATACTTCCCATGAAGCACTTTTATTAAATTATGAAGAAGCACTTACTAGAAAAGATTCTTTAACTGGTGATTGGTATAACTGTTCTGCTCATATGTTATGGATAGGAGATAGAACAAGAGAACTTGATGGTGCACATTTAGAGTACTTTAAAGGTATCAAAAATCCAATAGGATGTAAAGTTGGACCTTCTATGAAAGAAGATGAATTAATTAAATTAATTGATGCTTTAAATCCTGAAAATGAAGCAGGAAGATTAAATCTTATTGTTAGAATGGGTGCTGAAAAAATAGGTGAAATTTATCCAAATTTATTAAAAAGAGTAAAAGCTGAAGGTAAAAATGTATTATGGTCAAGTGATCCAATGCACGGAAATACAATAAAAACTGATAATGGATATAAAACTAGAGATTTTGAATCTATTTTAAAAGAAGTTAAACAATTTTTCCAAATCCACAATGCTGAAGGTACGGTTGCTGGTGGAATTCATCTTGAAATGACAGGACAAAATGTAACTGAGTGTACAGGAAGTACAAGTTCTGCTATTACTCAAGAGGGACTGGCAAGTAGATACCATACACAGTGTGACCCAAGATTAAATGCTGACCAAGCATTGGAACTATCATTTATGATTGCTGATACTTTAAAAGAGGCAAGAAAATAATATAACTATTAGAGAAAGGCTTTAGCTTTTCTCTTTTCCCCAAAATTAATCTGTAAAGATAACTAAGGAAAATATATGTATAAAGAGATTATAAAAAGAACTTTAGATTTACTCTTTGAGAAAAAATATATTTTGATGAAAGCTTTACTTATCCCTTTTCTTATATTATGTGTTATAGAGTACTTTTCTACCCAAGAAGTTGAACAAAGTATAGGTAAGTATAATTTTTTTATTTTGATGGCTTTATCGTTTTTTGTGACAATTATTATATCTATTAATGTACATAGAATTTTACTTTTAAAAGAAGAAGATACTCCTACTTGGGGAATATATCAATTTGGACAAAGGGAAATTAGTTTTATTATCAAAGGAATTGGCTTAGCCTTACTTATTGGACTTACAGTTTTTATATTATATTTTATTTCTATGTTTTTAGGCAAACTTGTTCAAAGTTTTTTAGGTAGTAGTATTTCATCGTATTATACTATAGCTGTTTTTATAGGTATTACTGTATTTTTAGGGATGATTTTTTCAAGAATATCCTTGATTTTCCCTGCTATTTCTATAGATAAGCCTATGGATTTTGGTGATGCTTTTGAATTGACTAAAAACTACAAATTATTGGTATTTGTTACAGTTTTAGTTATCCCTATATTTTTTGCACTTGTTGTTGGTTTTGTTTATGGTTTAGTTATTAAATTTCTTATGGCTTTAATTTCAGAAGATTTAAGTATTTTATACTCATTATTAAATATCTTTATCACGGTGTTTACTATTGGGTTTTTATCTGTTACTTATGAGTATATTATTAGTAAAAAAGCAATTGTAGAGATTGAAGATAAGTTAAATGAAATAGAATTTATTCAAGATCATAACAACTTTAAAATGATTGTTGATGATAGATATGATATCTCTTTTGAGCAAATCAAAGAGGATTTGATAAACCAATATTCTGTTTTAGGATTTGATGAGGTAGTTGTTGATAAAGAAACTTCTTGGATGTTAAAAAATAAAGAAAATAATGAAGCTTATATTTTAGTTACCCATGTTAATAACGAATTTAAGGTAGAGACTTTTAATGTAAAAGAGAAGCCTATTTTGAGTTTAAATTAATTATAAAAAGATTTATAAAAAAGTCTTTTTATAAATCTCTTCATCAAAGGCTACAACAACTTTATCATCGAATTCTATTACAGGTCTTTTGAAAAGCATTGGCTCTTTACATAGCCACTTGAATTTACCATTTTCATCTAAATTTAACTCTTTAAGTTGAAGGTTTTTATATTTTGTACCCTTAGAATTAAAAAGTATATTTATGTCAGATTTTTTAACCCAAGATTCTACTCTTTGTTTTGATGGTGTATCTTTTTTAAAGTCAAAAAAATCAACTTCTATATTATTTTCTTTAAAAAATTTTAAAGCTTTTTGTACACTTCCGCAAGTTTTGATTCCAAAAACAGTTATCATAAAAATACCTTACTCTATAATTTTTGGTACTATAAAGTAGCCATCTTCACTTTTAGGAGCATTTGAAAGTATATGTTTTGACATCTCTAAATCTTGTGAAGCTACATCTTCTCTAAGTGGAGTTCCACCTTCAACCGTTGTAAATGTAGCATCAATATGACTTACATCAATTTCATTTAAATTTTCAACGAAATTGATAATATCACCCAACTCTTTTTTTAAAGATTCTCTTTTGCTTTCATCAATTTCTAAGCTAGAAAGTTTTGCTAATTTATCAATTGTATTATCATCAATAGTCATTTTTTTTCCTTTAAAAGGTGCCTTTTTCAAGCTACCTAAAATATTTGTCTATTTTTAATTTTTGGATTATATCTAAAAACTATTTTGTCTGGGGTTAAGCCAATTAAATCTCAACACCTCTTTTTTTATAAAACTCTTTTTTAAATTCAACCCAATTATCAGCTAATATTGCCTCTCTAGCTTCTCTCATAAGTGTCAAGTAGTAGTGGATATTATGGAGTGTTGCAAGTCTATAGTATGTTATTTCCCCAGCTCTAAAAAGGTGGTTTAGGTATGCTTTTGTAAAGTTTTTACAAGTATAACATTCACAAGCTGGGTCAATTGGCTCTGCATCTTCTTTAAATTGAGCATTTTTAATTGCTATTTTTCCATATGTTGTAAAAAGTGAACCATTTCTTGCATTTCTAGTAGGCATTACACAATCAAACATATCAACGCCACGTTCAATATTTTCTATTAAATCTTCAGGAGTTCCTACCCCCATAAGATATCTTGGTTTATCTTCAGGCATAAAATCTGTTGTCCACTCAACAGTTTCATACATATCAGCATTTGGCTCACCAACACTTAATCCACCAATAGCAAAACCATCAAAATCAGTTAATGCGCAAAGTTGTGTAGCACTTAGTTTTCTAAACTCTTTGTCTGTTCCACCTTGGATAATTGCAAAGATATTTTGATTTACTCCAATACCTTTTTCTTGTTGTGATTTATGGTAAGTTATAGCTTCTTTTGCCCAGTCAGTTGTTCTTTCGATTGATTTCTTAATTCTCTCTTTTGTATTAGGAAGTGCTACTAAATCATCTAATATCATCATAATATCTGAACCCAATTCATATTGAGTATCAAGTACACTTTGGGGAGTAAAGTAGTGTTTACTTCCATCAATATGTGATTTAAACATGATTCCATTTTCATCAGGTTTTGAATTGTCTCCTAGTGAAAAAGCTTGAAAACCACCAGAGTCAGTTAAAAAAGAGTTTGGAAATTTTGAAAACCCATGAAGTCCACCAAATTTTTTAACTATTTTACTTCCTGGTCTTAAATATAAGTGATAAGTATTTCCTAATATAATTTTTGCACCAAGGCTAAGCATATCATTGGCATCTAGTGCTTTAACTGTAGCTTGTGTTCCTACTGGCATAAATACAGGTGTTTGAATTGTACTATGAGCTGTTTTGATTGTACAAGCTCTTGTTTTGTGAAAAGATTTTCCATCTATGTTAAATTGCATTAATTAAATTCCTTAGTAAAAACGGGATTATATCATTTATTTAATTTTACTTAATTAAGTTGTGTAAAGAATAGGCTATAAATAGCATCAAAATACCAATAAAAATATCAAGTATTTTCCAGGTAATTGGTTTTTTAAATAGTGGAATTAAAACCCTTGCTCCAAATCCTAAAGTGAAAAACCAAGAAGTTGAAGCCAAAACTGTACCAAGTAAAAAATATGGCTTTAAACCATCTTCAATATTTGCTCCAATACCACCTATTAATAATACTGTATCCAAGTAAGTATGTGGATTTAATAAGGTAAAAACTAAAAGCAATGAAATCACTTCTTTAAGTGGATTAGTTTTTACATTATCATCTATTTTTAAAGAGTTGTTTGTTAATGCTGATTTAAAACAGCTAAAAGCATAAAAAGATAAAAAAAGCATACCAAATATGGCAATGCTATTTATAAGTAATTGATTTCCTTGAATAAAAAATCCAAGACCATAAACACCTAAACTAATTAAAAAAATATCAAAAAATATACAAATAAGTACGGCTTTTAAAACATGTTGTTTTAAAAGACCAAGTTTTAAAATATAAGCGTTTTGAGCACCTATGGCAACTATTAAAGAAATAGCTACCATATAGCCCTTAACTAAAATAGAAAAGGGCAATTATATACCACCTTTATTTTTTAGGTTATTCTCAAGTCTATGCCCTAGGTATGTAAGTAAAGAAGTAATTGCTAGATAAACTAAAGCTATTACAATCCATGTTTCAAAGGGAGAGAAGGTATTTGCAACTATCTCTTTACCAACTTTTGTTAAATCAGTAATTGAAATAACTGAAACCAATGATGAGTCTTTTACTAAAGAAATCATTTCACCTATTAAAGTGGGCAAAGCTCTTTTAAATGCTTGAGGTAAAATAATATATCTCATAGCTTGGTATCTTGAAATACCTAAAGATGAAGCCGCTTCCATTTGACCTTTATCAATTGATTGAATGGCACCTCTTAAAATTTCTCCCATATATGCACCAAAAAATATACCCAATGATAAAATACCTGCAATAATTCTTTCCAATTCAAAAATATTTGCAACTATAAAATAAAATAAGAAGATTTGTACAAGTAAGGGTGTTCCTCTTATAATAGTTGTGTAAACAGAGGCAATATCTCTTAAAAATTGAAAAGATGAGATTTTCATAAATGCAATTAAAACACCTACAAAAAGTGTAAGTATTGCTGCAAAAAAAGATATTTTTAGTGTTACCCAAAGACCATTTAAAATTGGCCCAGTTTTTGTGAACTCTTTAGAGGCAATATTATCACCTTCATAAACATCTTCACCAACACTATAATCAAACTTATATGTATTATCTATAGAAAGTGTTTTTCTTTCATCTTTACCAATTACAAGATATTTTCCATTTTCTTCTACTAATTTTCCATCAATAGGAGCTGAAACATTAATAGTTTCTGTATATGCAAAATACTTTGGTACTGAGTTCCATTTCCATACATAATTCATATTTGTTGCGGCAATATAAAAAGCAAAAATTATTACAGTATAAAAAGCTAGGGCAATTAGATGCCCTAGATTTTTATTTTTAAAAAGAGATTGATTCTTCTTATATGACATTATTGTACTCTTTCAAGCCAACTTGTATCTTTAAGCCATTTGTCGTATAAATCATCGTAAAAGTTTTCTACTTTATCTTCTTTTATTTGTCTTAAGAAATTATTTAACCAGTTAAGAAAATCTGGATCACCTTTTCTAATAGCCCAACCTAATGGCTCATAAGTTAATGGAGTATCTAAGTGAATAAGTTTACCTTTTCCTTTGTCTGCCATAAATAGTACATTGTATGGTTGGTCATAAACAAATGCAGAAGCTTTTCCACTAAGAACTTCACTTGCAGCATCAGCTTCTGTATCAAATGTAAGAATTTTTGCTTTTTTATAGAATTTTCTAACAGCAATTTCAGCTGATGTACCTAATTTTGTAACAATTGTATATTCAGCTTTATCTAATTCTTTTGCAGTTTTGATTTTATTTTTTAGTGCTTTATCCATAAGAACAGTTTGCCCCACAACGATATATGGATCTGCAAAATTTACTTTTAAATTTCTTTGTTGAGTAACTGTCATTCCAGAAATAATAATATCAAATTTTTCTGTTACTAAACCTGCAATTATTCCATCCCAAGCTGTTGGAACTAATTTTAATTTTACACCCATTTCTTTAGCCATTTTTTTTGCTAAATCCACATCATAACCTATGATTCTACCTTTTTTATCTTTCATTTCAAAAGGCATATAACCTGGTTCTAAACCTACTATTAACTCACCTCTTTCAAGAATTTTATTTAAAGTTGACTTTTTCCACAGATTAATATCATCTGCAAACACTGTTGTTGAAATAAGCATTAAAAATGCTAAAACTAATTTTTTCATTGTGATTTTTCCTTTTTTTTAAGTTAATGTACTAAAATTTCATTTAGAAATTGTTTCGCTCTTTGAGACTTTGGATTGTTGAAAAACTCTTCTGGAGTGCTTTCTTCAACAATCACACCATGATCCATAAATACAATTCTATCACCCACTTCTTTGGCAAATCCCATTTCATGAGTTACACAAACAAGTGTATAGTTTTCTTTTGCTAGCTCTTTCATTACGCTTAGAACATCACCAATTGTTTCAGGATCAAGTGCAGAAGTTGGTTCATCAAAAAGTATTATTTTAGGTTTCATAGCAAGTGAACGAGCAATTGCCACTCTTTGTTTTTGTCCACCAGATAAATCAGCAGGATATGAATTGATTTTATCAGCTAATTTTACTTTTTCTAAAAGTTGTTTTGCTATTTTTTTTGCTTCATCATTTGGAGTTTTTTTTACAAGTTTTTGTGCGATAGTTATATTTTCTAGTATTGTTAAGTGAGGGAAAAGGTTAAAGTGTTGGAAAACCATTCCAACTTCACTTCGGATTTCTTTTAGATTGTTTTTATTTGAATGGATATCTAAATTATCTACTAAAATTGAACCATCATCTATATCTTCGAGTCCATTAATACACCTAATTAAGGTTGACTTACCAGAACCAGAAGGACCACAAATAACTACTATTTCACCTTTTTCTACTTGAAAATCAATATTTTTTAAAACATGAAAGTCATCATAATATTTATTTATTTTTTTTATGTCAATTATTAAATTTTTTTTCACAGAGTATCTTTGCTATATAATTTTTATGAAATTATAGTATATAATAGTTTATATATTATTTATGTTATTTTTGTATAAATTATATACAAATCCAAATTATTTTCATATTTTTTATGGAATATAATGCTGTGGTATAATAAAACTTTTTATTTAAGGAAGTAATTGAAAAAGGTAAAGATAAAAGAATTTAAAGCAGATTTATTCTTATTGAGTGTGGCTATAGCTTGGGGTGTTACTTTTTTAATGGTACAAGATGCGGTAAAAAATGTACCTGTATATTCATTTTTATTTTATAGGTTTTTGATAGCTACAGTTTTGATGCTTGTAATATCAAAAAATAGATTTAGTAATATAAATATGAAAAATGTTTCTTATGGAATTTTTTTAGGTTCTATACTATTTTTTGCTTTTGCTAGTCAAACCTTTGGATTAACTCACACTCAAAGTTCAATAGTGGCTTTTATTACAGGATTTAATGTTATTTTTGTTCCTTTTTTAGCCTATATTTTATTTAAAGATGTAGTAAGAAAAAATGTATTAATAGCTTCATTTGTAGCACTTTTTGGACTTTATTTATTAACTATGAGTGGTACTTTAAATTTTAAAATTGGTGAATTTTTATCCTTGATTTGTGCATTTTTATTTGCCTTGCATATTGTATTTACTGGAAAATTTTCCACAAAAGAGGATGTTTTTTTGATTGTAAGTTTTCAGTTTTTGACAGTAACTATTCTTTCTTTACTTTTTTCTTTATATTTAGAGGATATAACTTTTAATGTAAACTTTGATTTGATATTTTTAAAAGCTGTTTTAGTTACTTCAATATTTGCAACGGTATATGCTTTTTTAATACAAACTTATTCTCAACAATTTACAACTCCTACTAAAACAGCAATTATTTTTACAATGGAGCCTTTAAGTGCTTCATTTTATGGAGTATTTGTAGGAAATGAGATATTAACTTCTGTTCAAATTATAGGAGCTGTTTTGATTATAATTGCTACACTTATGAGTGAAATTAAATTAAAAAAAAGTACTAAAACACACTATCAGAAAGAAATAGATATAATATCTTAATGAAAAAGATATTAATTATATTAGATGGTATTGTTGCAAAGAAATTGCTTCAAAGAATTATTGAAACAAATACCGGTGATAACTCATATGATGTTATTTATATGAATGAGGCTATTCTTACTGATAAAAGACCTTCAAATTTTACATTTTTTAAGTTTGATCCAACATCAAAATCAAAATTAGCAATGGTTTTGGACAAAGATATTCATGCACAAGCACTTATTGCCCTTAATTCAAAGGATGAAATGCTTAGTGTTATAAAAAATATAAAAGAAGAAAAACCTAAAATGCAAATGAGTATTTTAGATTATTGGGGAATAGACCTTTCTGACCAGTATATAAATATATACAAAGGGATTGATGTTCTTGCAAATGGTATGGTTGAAAGACTTCCAAATATACCTGTTGTTGCTCAAAATATAGGTTTAAAACAGGGTGAAATAATGGAGATAAGAATTCCATTTGGTAGCTCATATGCCTATAGATACATAGGTTCAATAGAGCAAAGAGAATGGAAAATTTTTGGGCTTTATAGAAAACAACAGTTGATAAAAATCAAGCCATCTCTTATTTTAAAACCAAATGATGTAATTTTAGTAATTGGAAAACCTGAAGTTTTAATGCAAGTTTATAATGCAATAGGTAAGACTCAAGGTCAATTTCCTATGCCATTTGGACATAACTTATATCTTTATTTAGATCTTTATCTTCAATCAACAGAAACAGTTAAAAAGTGTGTTGTAGAAGTAAAATATTTAAATCAATTAATAAAAAACCAAAAATTAATCATAAGAATTACACGACCAACTACTGTGGCACTGATGCAATTTATAAAATATGAGTTGGGAGATGAAGATAATTTAGTTATTGAAATAGATTATGGAAACTTGGGCTTTGATACTTTGTTAAAAAAAGATTTAAAAGTATTTGATATTGGTTTGATGATGATTTCCTATGAACTATTTAAAAATAAAGAGGGAATATCAAAACTTGTTGATTTAAGAATTCCTATTTTAAAATCAGGTTTAGGTGATATTAAAACTATTAAAAATAGTTTGATTTTATTAAATGATACAAAATCATATGAACAAATTTCACCAATAGTTTTTGATGTTTCAAGTCAGTTAAAACTAAAAACTAAAATATTTGATATGGAGCCAAGTGGTCAAAGAAATAAGTCGTATATTTTAGATCACTTTGAGAATTTAGCAAAAATTTTTGGACAAAAAGTTGAGATTGTTTCAGGGGAAAGAAACCCAATTCGAGAGTTGAAAAATCAAGAAAATATATTACAAATATTACCACTAAAAAAAGATATGTTTGTAAAAAGAAAGTTAAGTAGCTTTTTTTATACAAATTCTGATTTATTGTCTTTTGATATAAAAGAGAACAATCAACTTTTAATCCCCGTAGTAGAAAATTAAAAAAAAGGTAAGAGATGGTATTTGAAAAATATCCTTTTGAAAAATTAAATGAATTATTAAGTGGAATTGAGCCAAATAGCTCATATGAACCAAGTGCATTAACAATAGGTGAACCTCAATTTGAAACACCAGAGTTTATTCAAAATAGTTTAGCTGATAGTACAAAATATTTAAGAAATTATCCAAAAACAGCAGGTGAAAGTTTTTTGACTGATGCAATGATAGAGTTTGTAAGCAAGAGATTTAATGTTACTTTAAATGAGAGTCAAATTATTCCTTGTTTTGGGACAAGAGAAGTTTTATTTAATTTCCCACAATTTTATTTGTTTGATAAACAAGATCCAACAATTGCATTTACTAACCCTTTTTACCAAATATATGAAGGTGCAGCAATTGCAAGTCGAGCAAAAGTTATTCATATAAATTTAACTAAAGAAAATGATTACAAAGCTATTTTAGATGATGAAACACTAAAAAAATGTGATTTAGTAGTACTGAACTATCCAAATAACCCAACATCAGCAAATATGAGCAAAGAAGATTTGGCTTTATGGGTTAAAAAGGCTTTAGAGTTTGATTTTCTTTTAATCAATGATGAGTGTTATTCTGAAATATACTTTGATGAAAAAAACAAACCATGTTCACTTTTAGAAGCTAGTATATTTGCTGGAAATAGTGAATTTAAAAATGTATTGGTTTTAAATTCAATCTCAAAAAGAAGTAGTGCTCCAGGATTAAGAAGTGGATTTATTGCTGGTGATGCAGAGATTTTGAAAGATTATATGAAGTATAGAACATATGTAGGATGCGCTGCTCCTATTCCTTTACAATATGCAGCGGCAACAGCTTGGAGTAATCAAGAACATGTTCAAGTATTTAGAGATACTTATAAAAAGAATTTTGAGTTAGCACATGATATTTTAGGTATTCCTATGCCACAGGCTACTTTTTATATTTGGTTAAAAGTTGGTGATGAATTAGAATTTACAAAAAATTTATATAAAGAAAAAAATATAAAAGTGCTACCTGGGTCTTTTTTAGGAAGAGAAGGTATTGGAAAAGGGTATGTGAGAATTGCCTTAGTAGAAAATGCACAAAAAACAAAAGAGGTATTAAATAGATTGAAGGACTTTATGAATGACTAACGAAGAGCTAAATGAAGCTAGAACAAATCCAGATTTTTTAAATTATTTGGAAAAAACAAAAGATGATGCAATAAAAAGTAAAAATATCTCAGCTCTTTATGAAGTTTTGGACTCTTTTTTAATTTTAGATTTAGACCAAGAAAAGATAAATATTGTTTATGAAAATATTTTAAAAATCTCTTTTGAAAATGTAGAAAATATTGTAAATAGTGGTAAAAAAATAGTTTTAGAAAATGATGAATTATATTACACAAGATCATTTTATGAGCATGCCATAGAAAAATGGAGTTACAACGACCTAAAAGGTGCAAAAGAGCTGTTTTTTGTTCTTGCAAATATAATTGATGATGAAACCTTAACAGAGGCATTAAATGTTCATTTAATAGCTTGTTCAAAAGAGTTTGATTTAGATAGATTTTATGAAGAAAAAGTTAATACAAATAGTGTTCCAATTCATGAAAAATATGGCTATTTTATTACATCTTTTAATTTTGAAATAAAAGAGTTTTTAGAAAAAAATAGTGAGATTTTAAAAACTGAATATTCAAATTTAAAATATTTATTGGATTAATATGAAAGTTCATTTTATAGGAATTGGAGGCATTGGCCTTTCAGCATTGGCAAGATTTTTAAAATATAGTGGTCATGAAGTTAGTGGTTCAGATATGAAAGAAACACCAATAACAAATGAACTTAAAAAGGAGGGAATAGTTGTATATTCTCCCCAAAGTGCTTCGAATATAAAAGATCCAGATATCGTTATTTATTCAGCAGCTGTAACAGATGAAAATCCAGAATTAATAGAATCAAGAATAAGACAAATAAGAACTATATCTAGAAAAGAAGCTTTACCTACAATTTTGGGAGATAGAAAAAACTATTGTGTTGCAGGTGCCCATGGAAAATCAACTACTGCATCTATTTTGGCATCTATTTTAGATTGTACTGCAATTATTGGAGCTATTTCAAAAGATTTTGGTTCAAACTTTAGATATAAAAATGGAATAGTAGCTTTTGAAGCAGATGAAAGTGATGCAAGTTTTATTTTATCAAATCCATATTGTTCAATTGTAACAAATGCAGAACCAGAGCATATGGAGTATTATAATTACGATTATGAGAAGTTTTTTGATACTTATAAAAAATTTATAAACTTAGGTAAAAAAAGAGTTATAAATGCAGAAGATGAGTATATAAAAAAACTAGAAATAGAAGATGCTACAAAACTTTATCCAAGTATTGATATAAAAAACATCTCTTATATTTTAAAAGATGATGAGCCATATACAAAATTTGAATTAAAAGATTTTGGATATTTTGAGGTTTGGGGATTTGGCTATCATATTGCAATAAATACATCTTTGGCAGTTTTAGCAGCACTTAATGAACTTAGTGTTGAACAAATTAGAACAAATCTTAAAAACTATAAGGGTATCAAAAAAAGATTTGATATCTTGCAAAAGTGCGAAAAATTTGTGCTTGTTGATGATTATGCTCACCATCCAACAGAAATTGAAGCAACTATAAAATCTGTTGAGTTGTATGATAATTTGAAAAATCTTAAAAAAAGAGTATTAATTTGGCAACCGCATAAATATAGTAGAACCTATGATAATCTTGAAGGTTTTAAAAGATGTTTTAAAGGTTGTGATGAATTAGTTATATTACCACTATGGACAATACCTGGTGAGCATAAGCTAGATATAAATTTTGAAGAAGAGTTTAAACAATACAACCCAATTTTTGCTGATAAAGTACTTGCAAAAAATTGTGCAATTGATATTATAAAAGATAATAAAGTAATAAAAACATATAATGAAGGTATAGTTGTTGGTGTTGGTGCTGGAGATATTACCTATCAGTTAAGGGATATAGTCAATTAAATATGAGGTAGAGTATGAAAATTTTAGTAAATAGTTTTATTAAAAAAGAATCATCTTCTGGACTTATTCTTATTTTTGTAACTATATTTGCTCTTGCATTAAGAAATTCACCTCTATCTGAGTATTATTATGATTTTTTACATATTGCAATTCACTTTTCAGTAAATGATTTTGTGATATCAAAACCACTGTATCTATGGATAAATGATGGTTTTATGGCATTCTTTTTTTTAGTTATTGGACTTGAAATAAAAAGAGAATTATTAGCTGGACATTTATCCTCTTGGTCAAAGATTTCGCTGCCAGCTTTTGCAGCTTTAGGGGGTATGCTTTTTCCAGCTTTAATATACTTATTAATAAACCAAAATGACCCTCAAGCTTCAAATGGATGGGCTATTCCAACTGCTACAGATATCGCTTTCTCCCTTGGAATTTTATCTTTATTAGGTAAAAGAGTTCCACTTTCTTTGAAGATTTTTTTAATGGCACTTGCAATAATTGATGATATAGGAGCAATAGTCATTATTGCATTATTTTATACTTCAAACTTATCTATTGAAGTTTTATATGCTTCAGTTTTTATAATTTTTATTTTATTTATAATGAATAGATTGAGAATATCAATAATATCTTTATATATGATAGTTGGAATTATTTTATGGATAACAGTTTTAAAATCAGGCGTTCATGCAACTTTGGCTGGGATTGTTTTAGCCTTTGCTATTCCACTTAATACAAAAACAGAAAATAAAGTTATATCTCCTGCTCGTCATTTAAAACATAATTTACACTATTGGGTGGCTTTTTTTATTTTACCTTTATTTGCTTTTGCAAATGCAGGTGTGGATTTACGAGATATTGATTTTAGTAAAATGACACAAGGTGTACCTTTAGGCATTATGTTAGGACTTTTTTTTGGAAAGCAATTAGGTGTTTTTATTTTTAGTTTTTTAGCAGTTAAATTAAATCTTGCAAAATTACCAAAATGTACTACTTGGCTTCAAATTTATGGAATATCAGTATTAACAGGTATTGGGTTTACAATGAGTTTATTTATAGATTCTTTAGCTTTTGAAGATGATACTACATATTTTTATACTGATAGATTGGCTATTTTAATTGGTTCAATTTTTTCAGGGATTCTTGGATATTTGATTTTGAGATTTGCAAAATCAAAAAAAGCATGCACTATTTAAAATTAAATTAATTAGCTATAATTTTTAATATAGGAGTAAATATGAAAGATATTTTAGCTGTTTCAATAGATGATAATGAACAAAATATAATGTTAATAGAAACTTTTGCAAAACATATAAATTTGAATATAAAAAGCTTTTTAGATCCTAAAGAGGGGTTAGATTATATACAAAATAATGAAGTAGATATCCTATATATTGATTATATGATGCCTAAATTAAATGGATTGGAAATCATCAAAGAGTATAGGAAAAATAATGAAGATACTCCTATTATTATGGTGACTGCTGTTAGTGATAATATTGAATTAAAAATAAATGCCTTTGAAGCAGGAGCAAATGATTTTTTATGTAAGCCTTTAGATTTAATTGAATTTAGATTAAGAACAAAAAATCTACTTGATTTAAGATTTGCAAAATTAAAATTAAAAAACAGAGCACTTGAACTAGAAAAAGAAGTAAAAAAAGCAACTAATGATTTAATTGAGAGGGAACATGAGTCTTTAGAGGTTTTAGGTAAAATTGCAGAGTGGAAAGATCCTGAAACAGCCCAACATATATCAAGAGTTGCCTGCTATTCAAAACTGTTAGCTGAACAATATGGTATGGATGAAGAGTTTCAAGAACTTATTTTTTATGCTTCACCATTTCATGATATTGGTAAGGTTGGAATTCCAGATAATGTTTTATTAAAAGCTGGTGTATTAAATGATGAAGAATTTACTGTGATGAAAAAACATCCTTTGATAGGTTATGAAATTTTAAAAGATTGTAAAAGTAAATTTTTGAAAATGGGAGCTGAAATTTCCCTATCTCATCACGAAAGATATAATGGAAGAGGATATCCAAATAAATTATCAGGTGAAAATATTCCAATTTCAGGAAGAATTGTAGCTATAGCTGATGTTTTTGATGCTTTAACTTCTATTCGACCTTATAAAGGTGCTTGGAGTTTTGAAAATGCAGTTGATTTATTGATTGATGAAAAAGGAAATCATTTTGACCCAAAATTAATTGATATATTTTTAGAAAATATTGATTCTATAAAAGAGATTTATTTAAAATTTCAAGAAAAAAAATAACTAAAGTTTTGCCCTATGAACATAGGGCAAAAATTAGTCTAATTTATTGAATTTGTAATTGAATCATATAGTAGGTTGTATTTTGAAATTAAGTAATCTTTTTCATTTTCACAGTTTGATTCTATCTCTTGTAAAATAGATATTGCAAATGATAAATTAACATTTAAGCAAGAATTCTTAATATAGTGAGCTTTATATTTAATTTGTTCACTATTTTCTTCTTCTATAAATGACTTTAATTCTTCTAAATCCTCAAAAATTTTTTCTTTAAATTTATCTACTATTTTTAAAGTAATCTCTTCTGGTAATCCTAATCTAGTAGAAATAGAATTTAAGGAAATTTTTTCTGTATTTAAAACTTCATCATTTTTTGGAAAACATTCATCTACTTTAACTAAATATTTAATAAAGAGTTTTTTTAACTCATTTATTTCAATTGGTTTACTCAAATAATAATCCATACCAAGGTCTAAAAATTTTTCTTTATCTCCTACAATTGTGTTTGCTGTTAGTGCAGAAATAGGGATGTTTTTTAGATTATTTTGTTTTTCATACTCTCTTATTTGTTTAAAAGCAGTTATTCCATCAACAACAGGCATATTTATATCCATCAAAATTAAGTCAAATATTTCACTTTTATATTTTTTTATTGCCTCTTCTCCATTTGAAACAATTGTTGATTTAAGACCAAAATTATTTAAAAGATAGCTAATAAGTTGTTGATTGTCTAAATTATCTTCAGCAACTAAAACATTCCCTTTAAATCTAATGTCTGTAGGAAAATCATCATTGTTAGTATGACAATTATCATTTAAGCAAGTGTTTAATTCTAAATCAAACCAAAATGTTGTTCCCTTATCAATTGAACTATCTACTTCAATTTTAGAATTTAATAAGTCAACTATATGTGTACATATGCTTAATCCTAAGCCCGTACCCTCATATGATCTGTTAGATTCATTATTTACTTGAATAAAAGGTTTAAATATTTCTTCAAGTTTATCTTCTGGAATTCCAATTCCAGAATCTTTTACTGTAAATCTTATGTTTACTTTATCTTTATTTGTTGATATGACATTAATATCAAAATTAATAGTACCAAATTGAGGAGTAAATTTAATTGCATTGCTTAAAAAGTTAGATAAAACTTGTCTTATTCTTACTCCATCTGTTAAAATGCAAGGTGGGATATTTTTATCAATATTTAATGATAATTTAATTTTTTTCTCAAGGGCTTTATTATTAAATAATTCAAAAACATCTTTACCTATTTCAAAAAGATTTGTTTTATTTAATGATATATCAAAATTACCACTTTCAATTTTAGAGATATCTAAAATATCATTGATAATATTTAATAAAGATTTTGCACTTGATTCTATAATTGATGCGTATTTACGATTAATAGTTGAGAGTTTAACTTCTTGGGTTAATATTTGAGAAAATCCTATTATAGAATTTAATGGTGTTCTTATTTCATGACTCATATTTGCTAAAAATGTAGTTTTTACTCTGTCTGCATTTTGTGCTTGGATTAGTGCATCTTGTAGGGACTGGGTACGTATTTTTACTTGATTTTCAAGTTGCTGATTCATATTTTGAAGTTCTTGGGTTTTTATTGATACTTTCTCTTCAAGATGTTCATTTAATTCTGTTTGTTTATCAATCAAGTTTTTGATTTTTGTTGTCATATCATTAAAGGATTGTTCCAAATTTCCAATTTCATCTTTTGATGTTATTTTTATCTTATAGTCAAATTCGTTATTAGCAAACTTTTTTGTACCTTTTAGCAAATTGTTAATTTTTGAAGTAATATAGTTTGACATCCAAATAGCAATTCCAATTATTAAAATAACCATAATAACTGTAATAATACTAAGCTCATTAATTAATGAACTAATAAAAAAATCAACTTCATCTCTATTTTCATCAAGGATATTTTTCATCTTTTTTGTTTGATTATCTAGTATGTAAGTTATGTTTTTTTTAGTCTCATTTGCTGCAGAGTGAAATTCATCAACATTTGCTCCAATAGTAACGAATCCAAAACCTCTTTTACTATTTTTATATTTTCCAGAATAATAAGGAATAGTTGCAGCTGTTGTTAATTTCCAAACATTACTCCAGTAGATAATAAAAGAACCATAGCCTCCATTTTTTGTAACTTGCATCCAACCACTACATTGGGGTGCGAAGTTTAAATATCTACAATCTAATGCAACATTTCCGTCTTTTAAAAGTTGGGAAATATTTGGTTTTTTTAAAAGAGATTGATCTTCAAATGTTGGATAATTTTTTAAAAAATCATTTATAGGTAGATTTGATTCTTTATATTTTTTTGCAACATCAGCACTTAGCCAAGGCATAACTTCTTCACCACTATTTTTATCATATCCAACAATAAAAAAATCCCTTGGATGAGATATATTTTTCCCTTCATAATTCCACATAAAGGCATAGTTTCCTTTACTTGCATCGGAAATATTTTGAATCGCATTCTCTTCAGTAGGATTTGATGTGTCTGTAAATTGCATAATATGTTCATGATCTAAAGCAAGGGAAATGTATCCAATTTTTTTGTTATTTTTAAATACAGGTGTTATAAATCTAATAATTCCTTCAAATTTTTTGCCATTTGGATTTTCTTTTCCTGCATAAGCATATTTCTCAGGCTCAAATGCTATATTTGCTTTAGCAGCTTTTTCTTTAGTAAAATCACCAATTATTTTTGTTCCAACGTATTCACCAATTACATCTGAAACATAAATTTCACCATTTTTTAAATTTGAAATTTCATTAAAATAGGTTTCAGAATTTATATAAGTATTTTTTTTATTTGAGATATCTAAAAGTTTGTTATTTATTTGAGAAACTTTTATTTTCTCTTTTCCTTTTAAATCAAAAAATGAAATCTCTTTATAGATTGGAATAGATTTTTTTTCTAATTTTATTGGATTTGTGTAGTTGAACTCTTTTTCATTATCTTTTAATTCAGCTTTGTCTTTTGTATTTTCTATAATTGTCTGTTTTTTTGTATTTATCCATTTATTTGTGACATCATCATAAATATATTTATCATGGATAATAATTTCTTTTTGTTTACTTTGATAAAAGTTTTCAAGAATATTTTTATTTAAATCAAGTTTTGACAAAAATAGTAAGTCATTATCCCTTTCATATAAAAAATCTGCAATTTTATTTGCTAGTTCATATGATAATCTTTCCAATGCCAATTGGGATTTTTTATCTAAGTTTTTAATACTATCTTTAATAGATGAATTCGCAGTATTAAGAATAATCTCTTTATTCTCATTGAAGAGGTATCTAGTGCTATTATTTAAATATTTTTCTAGGTTTAGAACACCTTGATAAGCTATAAAAGATATAATTAGTAAAGGAATAATTTTTATGAGTATAAAAAGAAGTATTAATTTTACTCTAATAGTGATATTTTTCATCTAGTCTCTTTTTTTGATTAAATTGTAGCATATTAAGATTTTTAAATGGGCTTTATAATTCCATTTTTTATCTCAATTTTCCCATTTAATTCATATTCATACACTATTGAGTTATATTTTTGTAAAGCTTCATCAAAAGTTGGATTACTTTTACAAAACTCTAAAAAATCATCATTTTCTTTATCAATAGATATTTTTGTATATATTTTTACAAATTCATCTATATCATAAATAATTTTTGCCTTTCCCTCTTTTATTAATTTATTTGTTCCTAAACTTTCATTTATTCTATGGGGTAAAATAAAAATCTCTTTTTCCATTTTTAAAGCAAATTCAACACTTCTTAGACTTCCACTATCTAAATCTGCTTGGGTTACTATTAAGATATCACCTAGTGCTACTACTATCTCATTTCTTTGCACAAAGCTATAATTAGTAGCTTTGAAATCTTTTTCAAAGGGTGAAAGCAATAAACCATTTTCTTCTATTTGGCTAATAAGTTTTTTATTTATCGCAGGATATTTATAGTTTATTCCACAAGGACTTACTAAAATTGTATTATTTATTCCTGCTGCTTTATGTGCTATTGCATCAACACCCATAGCTCCACCACTTACAATACAATTTCCAACTTGTGATAATCTAAGCGATAATTGATGGGTTAATAATTGAGTGTAATTTAAAGGTTTTCTAGTGCCAACAATTGATATCTTGGGTTTATTTAGTAATTCTAAATTACCTTTGTAGTATATGTTTTCTGGGTTATATTTTAAACTTTTTAATTCTTTAATCTCAAAATCAATAATTGAACTCATATTAATCCAAATAAATAATATAAATTATTATATCATAAGATAAACTTTGATGTCTAAAATAGATTTAAACTTATTAAATCTAAAAGTTATGTATTTTTTTAAAACTATTGATAGTACAATTAAACTACAATTTAAAAGGAGATATATTGAAAAAGGTTATTTTAAACGTCGGGTTGCTATTTATAATTACTCTTTTTACTGGTTGTTATAGAAGTTTGGATAATGCCACTATTTCTTCGATGAATAAAAATATTGAAAATACAAATCAACCATATGAGTTTGAAAAGTATAAAGATACTAATAGTGCAAGTTATTATTCTAATACAAAAATAAGAGGAGAAAAAGGTAAAAGTATAGTTCAATCAGAACTATTATTTAATGATATTATGAGAAATATTTATCTTAAGTGTGATTATACAGAATTTGATTTAGTAGAAAAAAGAGTAGTATCACATGAAGTTCCTTATTTTTTTGAAGTATGGGTTTTTAGGGATGAAAAATCTAAAACAAAAGATAAAACGACAGCTTTAGGAATAAATATGAAACAGTTAGCAAATGGCAATGGAGTTGATTTTTCTATAGTTGGTAATTGTCCAGCTACTCCAAAGAGTTTTGTTTTTACAAAATAGTAAAAAAGATTTAATTAATAGGTAGCTTATTTACATAAACTAAGTCTATATCTTTTAAAAGATGTTTAGATTTTTTGAGTACCTTCATAGTAATAGGATATGGATGACCTATGGCAATTGCTGAACCTGTTTTTTTTGCTATCATTATTGCTTTTTTAAGTTGATTTTGAATGTAGTTAAAATCTTTTTTATTATCTAAAAAAATATTTCTTGCAATATATGGCATATCAAACTCTTTTGTAACCTCTTTTGCAACACTATGGGATGTTGTTCTACTATCTATAAATTGAAAATCATATTTTTTAAGAGCTTTTATTAAATATTCCATAGATGTTTTATCAGCTGTAAAGATACTTCCTGTATGGTTATTTGTATATTTTACATTTGGATACCAAGCTCTAATTTGGGCAACTCTTTTTTCTATTTTTTCGTATGAATCGCCTACTTTTAAAGTATAATCTTCTTCAAATCTTGTAATACCAGCTTGTAGTGGAAAATGAACTAAAACAAAAGGCAATTTTTGAGCAATTTTTGCTGAGTCTTTATGTCCTTTTGTGGGTGGCATTAGTGAGATATTTACAGTATATCCAATATCATTTATATGATTGATTTGTGACTGTAAAGTTACATCATCAATTACGATTGCAAGTTTTGGTTTCGTTGATTTAATAGGTGTTTCAACAGCAACTTTATCTTCTTTTTGTTCATTTATTTGACCTTTATTTTCTAGTGAAGGAAGAGGAAACTGTTTTTGTGTTTTTTCTTCTACAAAGGTTTCATTATTTTCTGGAAAAACTTTTTTCTCAACAGTTTGTGGAGTATCTTTTTTCTCTTTTAAAACATCTTCTAATTTTTTTGAATCTTGGTGAATATACTCTTTTTCTAAATCTTTATTGTACTCTTCATATTTATCAACAACTGTTGTTTTTATATTTTTTTCATATTCTTCAAGTATTTTATCAAGATTATTTTCTTTTTCAAATTGAATATTTTGTTCTTGTGTTTTTGCTAATTCTTCTTTTTTTTCATTATGATTTTTTAAAAGAATAAAATATGCTGCTAAGGTTATTAGTAAAGAAAATAGTAGCAAAGCTAAAAATTTATTTATCGTGGAAATTTTATAGGTCTTTTTACTAGGTTTTTTACGTTTTTGAGTTTTTCTTTTTGCCATTAAGTTAGAAAATCAAAGTAAGGTTTAAAACCTTACTTTAAGATTAGTTTTTATTTAAATCAACGATTTTGCTTGAAGAAATCCAAGGCATCATTTCTCTTAATTTATTTCCTGTTTGCTCAATTAAAGAAGCTTTTGCATTTGCTCTTTCAGCATTCATTCTTGGATATCCAGCTTGACCTTCTAAGATGAAGTCTTTAGCAAATCTACCATCTTGAATCTCTTTTAAGATTTCTTTCATAGCAGCTTTAGACTCTGCATTGATAACTCTTTTTCCAGATACATAATCACCATATTCAGCTGTATTAGAAATAGAATATCTCATATCAGAAATTCCACCTTCATACATTAAGTCAACGATTAATTTTAACTCATGTAAACACTCAAAATATGCCATTTCAGGAGCATATCCAGCTTCAGTTAAAGTTTCAAATCCAGCTTGAACTAATGATACAGCTCCACCACATAATACAGCTTGCTCACCGAAAAGGTCAGTTTCTGTTTCATCTTTGAAAGTTGTTTCAATAATACCAGTTCTACCACCACCAATAGCTGAAGCGTAAGCAAGAGCTACTTCTTTAGTGTCTCCACTTGGGTTAGAACCAACTGCAATAAGGTCAGGAATTCCTCCACCTTTAGTAAATTCAGATCTAACAGTATGACCTGGAGCTTTTGGAGCAACCATCATTACGTTTGTTTTTGCATCTGGAGTAATTCTTCCATAATGGATATTGAATCCATGTCCAAATGCTAAATAAGCACCATCTTTTAAGTTTGGTTTGATTTCAGAATAGTAAATATCTGATTGGTTTTCATCTGGTAATAAAATCATTACTACATCAGCACCAGCAGTTGCTTCTGCAACAGTTTTTACAACAAAACCTTTAGCTTCAGCTTTTGCCCAAGAAGAACCACCTTTTCTTAATCCAACAACAACTTCAACTCCAGAATCTCTTAAGTTTTCAGCGTGTGCGTGACCTTGTGATCCAAAACCAATCATAGCTACTTTTTTTGACTTGATTAATTCGATATTACAATCTTTATCATAGTAAACATTTAATGCCATTAAATAATCCTCTTAAATAATTTTTGTGGATTATACCAAAAGTAACCTAAATGTAAATAAAAGAGTTATATAATGAATCCTTAAATTAATGAGATATTAGGATAAGTTTTGATTCAAACTATTTTTAGAAAAGTTATAAGTGGCAGTGAAGATTTTACGGAAAATGAAAAAGAGTATTTAGTGCCATTTATAAATGATGACGTTGTAAGTTCTGAAAATGGTATTTACAAACTTAATTCAAAATATAGGGTAGGGGTTATTAAAATAAAAAATAAAGTTGCTACTTTAAATGATTTGGATAATGAACACAAGAATTTAAAACTTGATATAAATGATTTAAATGGTGCATACAATAATGACTTGGTTTTAGTAAAAAGAGTTTTTAATCCAAGGTCTTCATTTAAAGCAAAAGTTGAAAAGATATTATATACAAATGCAAGCTCTCTTTTAGTTTATGTAAATAATGGTGAACTTTATAGTGTAAAAGAGGGAATAAAATTAGAGATTAAAAAAGATTTTAGTTCCTATGAAGATGGAAATATTTATGTAATAAATAATAAGACTTTTGAGATAGAAAAAGAAGTTGGAAATATCGAAGACCCAAAGGTTGACCAATTTATTTCACTATTTTTATATGATGAACTTATAAGACTTGAAAAGTATTTAGAAGTTGAAGCAAAAATGGATGATAGCAATTCTAGAGTTGATTTGACAAATTTAGCTTTTACAACAATAGACCCTGCAAGTGCAAAAGACCATGATGATGCAATTTATTTTGATGTAAAAGAAAACATACTTTATGTTGCTATTGCAGATGTTTCATATTTTGTAAAAGAAAATAGTGAGCTTGATAAACAAGCTTTGCTAAAATCAACTTCAATATATCTACCAAACAAAGTTTTACCTATGCTTCCTCCAGCTTTAAGTGAAGATATGTGTTCTCTTAAAGAAAATGTTGAGAGATACTCTTATGTTTTTAAAATATATTTAAATAAAAATAACGAAATAGAGAAATCAGAACTTTTTGAAGCAATAATAAAATCACATAAAAAATTCTCTTATGGAAGAATAGATAGGGTTATTGAAGGTAATCTTGATAAATATAATGAAACAGAAAAAGAGATTTTTGATTATCTATTGCCTTTATATGAAATTACCAAAAAAATAAGAGCTAAAAGATTACAAAAGGGTTATGATTTTATTAGTAAAGAGTATAGACAAAAATTAAATTATAACCTAGAATTAGAGAGTATATCAATAGAAGAATCAACTGCTTCTCATCAGCTTATTGAAGAGTGTATGCTTTTAGCAAACATAGAAGCTAGTAAAAAGTTAGGTAGTATTGGTATTTTTAGAATACATGATGAGCCATCTTTTCAGGCCTTATCAAAATTGGTTGATGAGGTAAATTTGCTTGGAATAAAAGCAGAAGTGAAATCATCTGTACATGAAACAATTACCCATATTCAAGAAAAAGCAAAACATAGTGTTTTAGTTGAAGAGATAAATGATTTGATTATTAAATCTCAATCTCAAGCAAAATATTCATCTAAAAACTTAGGTCACTTTGGGTTAGGTTTTGATTCATATTCTCATTTTACAAGTCCTATTAGAAGATATTCTGATTTAGTTCTTCATAGAATGCTAAAAACTAAAAAAATACCAGAATTTATTGATGATATTTGTGAACATATATCTGCAAATGAGAGAAAAGTGGACCAGCTTGTATGGGATTATGAGGATAGAAAATATGCAAGATGGGCAAAAAATCACATAGGAGAAGAGTTTAAAGCTCAAATAGTAGATACAGAAAGAGGGCTTGCAAAATTTTATAAAGAGATTCCAGGGCTTAGAGTTCATTTGGATAATTATAGGGGAGAAAAACTTTTTTTAAAAATAAAAGTTATAATTAAATCTAGTGATATTATGAGCAAAAATATAATTGGTAGTATTAAAATTTAAAACAACAAGTGAGAATTTAAATTAATGATTTTTTTATCAAAATTCAATTTAATTAATAATAGTTGGGAAGAAACATTAGTATACTTATGTATAATTATATTTGGAGCTATTCTTTATATATTTATGAAAAAATTTAATTTAAAGTTTTGAGATATTGGTATACCCCCTAGAAGTTAGATTTTTACTTTGAAAAAATAACAAATTAAATTAAATTTGTATTTATGTTATAATGAGTCAAATTAAATTACAGATAAAAGAACTAGATATGAGAGTAACAAAAGAGAACATTATAAATTATTTAAAAGAGATAAAAACTGAATTAGAAGCTAAAGGTATAGTAAAAGTTGCTCTTTTTGGTAGTTTTTCAAAAGATGAACAAACTGTTTATAGTGATATTGATATAGCTATACAAAAAGATAAAGAGTATCTATCTCAGCAAAATGCATATAATTATTTTGATACTATTTCTTTATTGAAAGAGAAAATAAAAACTAAATTTCATCGAAATATTGATGTATTTGATTTGGACTCTATAAGTAGTTTTAAAAAAAGTATTGAAAAAGAGTTGATATATGTTTAGTATAAAAGCGATTGAAAGAGTAAAAATCATACTAAAAAAGATAAATTTCATAGAAGCAATTATAGAAGAAAAAGGTTCTATCTCTTTAGCTTTAGAAGATGAACAAAATTCAAGGGCATCAATACTTATGCATCTTACATCAATATCAGAACAATTTGATAAATTACTTCACAATGGTGAATTAGAAGTCTTAGCATACTTTGATAAACAAGATATTAAAGGAAGTTATGAGTTAAGAAACTTTATAGCACATGATTATAAAGGTGTTGATTTGTATATAGTTGAAGATGTGATTAATCAAAGACTTCCTATCATAAAACAATCTATAAAAAATATGAAAATAGATTAAGAAGAAAATTTAATCATGTATAAAAAAGAGTTCGATGGATTATTAAGGGCAAATAAGGAGTTCTCTGCTTATATGTTTTTTGGTCAAAGTGATTATTTGATAGAAAAATATGCAAACATGGTAGCAGATAGTGTAGCTGCTGGTGATGACATAGAAAAAATATACTTTGATGATTTTGATTTTAAATATGCGAAAGATAAACTTCTTCAATCTTCACTTTTTGCAAGCAAAAATGTACTACTTATAAAACTTGATAAAAAGTTAAATAAAAATGAAACAATTGATTTAATAGAAGCTTGTAATATAAACAAAGATTCAAAGGTTATTTTTGCTTGTATGGGAGATGGTGATTTTAAAACTATGGGCTCTTATTTTACAAATCAAAATAATAGTGTAAGTGTAAGAATGTTTACCCCATATCCTAGTGAAGCTATACAAATACTTGAGGAAGAAGCAAGAGCATTAGGACTGAAATATGAAGTTTCAGCACTAAATCATCTTTTTTTTATGCACCGAAATGATTTAAATTTGAGTGTAAATGATTTAAAGAAATTAGCTATTTTAAATGAAGAATCAATCTCTTCTAAGTTAGTAGAAATTCACTGTTTTGGAATAGGAAGTGTTTCTTTAGAAGATTTTTTATTTAATTTATTAAATGGACATTTAGTAAAAAGAGATTTACATTTTCTATTAGAAGAGGGAATGAATGAGATAAATTTATTGACTCAAATTGCTGCATTTGTTCATCAGTTATTTATGATTAGTGCTTATTCAAGGACAATAGGAACACCAAATGCCAAAGAAATTTTAGGATATGTTCCACCTCAAAATATTTGGGAAAAAAAGACTCAACTGGCAATAAAAATAAAACCAGAAACTTTTTTAGAGCTATTTGATTTTTTAAATGAATTGGAATTAGATTTAAAAAGTTCAAAAATTCCAGATCATAATGCGTATATTCAAGCAAGTCTAAGAAAATTTTCAGATAAACTTAGATAGAATCACAGACTTTACAAAAACCTTGCTGATATCTTTAATGATACCGGCGAAAACTAAAAGGAGAATGAATGTCAAGAATGAAACATTATGAAACAATGTTTATTGTAAAGCCTACAATGACTGAAGAAGAAACTGTAGCACAAATTGAGTTAGTGAAAGCTAACATTGAAAAAAATGGTGGAGAAATCGTTGCTTGCGATGACATGGGAACTAGACAACTAGCTTATGAAATCCAAAAACATAAAAGAGGTCACTACTATGTGATTTATTTCAAAGCACCAACTGCTTCAATCTTAGAGTTAGAAAGAAATTATAGAATTAATGAAAATATTATTAGATTTATTTTCATTAAATATGAGAGTAAAAAAGAAGTTACAGCTTGGACAAAAATAAGCGACGAAGCAGCTAAAAAGTCTGCTTAAGGCATAATTTTATAAAAGGAGCCTCTAATGTATAATAAAGTAGTTATGATTGGAAATTTAACACGTGATATTGAATTAAGATATTTACCAAGTGGTGCAGCTGTTGCCAAAGGTGCAATTGCAACATCATATAGTTATAAAACTAGTACTGGTGAAAAGAAAGATGAAGTTTGTTTTTTAGATTTCAATATATTCAATAGAAGTGCTGAGGTTGCTAATCAATATTTACGAAAAGGCTCTAAAGTATTATTAGAAGGAAGACTTGTTTTTGAACAATGGACTGCTCAAGATGGAACTAGCAGAAGTAAACACTCTTTAAGAGTTGATAATATGAAAATGTTAGATACAAAAGCTGATTCACAAAATGTTAATACTGGGTATGAAGGTGAGTATTCTCAACCAATGACTCAACAACCAAGTGCTAATCAGTATAATCAACCGCAGTCAGGTCAAAACAGCTACGCTCAAGGTGGTATTAAAACTGAAAGTAGTTATAAAATACCAGAAATCGATATAGACGAAGACGAAATACCGTTCTAGAAAGAGGATAAAAAAATGGCTGAGAGAAGAAAATACGGAAAAAAATATTGTAAATATACTGAAATGAAAGTTGATTTCATTGATTATAAAAACATTGAAATCTTAAAAATTTCTATGAGTGAAAGAGGTAAAATTATGCCTAGAAGACTTACTGGAAATTCTAAAAGATCTCAAGAGATGGTAGAACTAGCAATTAAAAGAGCTAGACATATGGCATTAGTACCATATATTGTTGATACTAAAAACCTTACTGATGCTGCATACGCAAGATAAGTTTTAGTTTTGATATAAAAAAGGGGAAGAGTTAGCTCTTCCCCTTTTTTTATGTCTAAAATATAAAATAATTAGGAAAAATATTTTAGATTATTTTTATACTCTTTATTGTACAATTCTTAAATATAGATAAAAGGATTGTCCATGAAAATAGATTCTTATGAACTAAATTTACAAGCAAATAGTAGTTTTGTACAAAAATATGAAAAAAACATGAGTGCAACATCATTTACAAAAACAGAAAATCCAGATGTTAATGAAAGTAGTGATTCAGATGTAAAAATTGAGCCTAAAAAATTAGTTTTTAGTTCTGAAGCAGATTTATCAGTAGTAGATAAAGTAAAAAAAAGAATAATTGAAGAGCTTCTTAGTAATCTTTTACATAGTGTTCAAAAGATTAAACTTTATCCAAATAATAGCTCAAACAATGGACAATCAATGACAAACCCTTATTCTACAAATAATAATGAGTGGGGATTTGTCTATGAAAGCAAAGAAGAGTATTATGAAAAAACTACTATGGATTTTTCAGCAGAGGCTACTATAAAGACTGCAAATGGTGAATTTAAAATCAATCTAAATCTATCTTATTCTAGCGAGTTTTATCAACGCAATGAGACAAGAATTAACGCATATGGAAGGGGTGAAAATCCATTTTTAGTAGATATGCAAAAAGAAAAAGGTAACTTTGATAATGTACCAAAAGATATGGGCTTTGAATTTGATGTTAATAAAGATAAATCAAACAGTGATATATCTACATTACAAAATAATGTTAGCTATTTAGCATTGGATAAAAATGGAAATGATAATATTGATGATGGTAATGAGTTATTTGGTGTAAAGACTGGAGATGGATTTGGTGAATTACGTAAATATGATGAAGATGGAAATAATTGGATTGATGAAAATGATTCAATTTTTAATGATTTACGAATTTGGGAGAAAAAAGCGAATGGTGAAAGTTCACTTATAACTTTAGCAGAAGCTGGTATTGGAGCAATATATTTGTCAAATGTTTCATCTGTTAATGGAGGACAGAGTTCAATATTTTTAAAAGAAAATGGTGATGCAGGAGTTATTGGAAGTGTAGATTATAGGGTTTAGGAGAAGTTTATAACTTCTCCCAAACTACACCATTTGGTGTATCCATTACAGATATTCCTAATGCTGTTAATTCATCTCTAACACTATCAGCTGTTTCAAAATCTTTTATCTTTTTTGCTTCTGTTCGTTTTTCAATTAATTCTTCAATTTTATTTTTAGTATTCTCATCAATTCCAAATTGAAAATATTCATAAGCATCATTAAAACAGATTCCTAAAACTTCATTTATAAACTCAAAGTTAGCTATTAGTTCTTTTTTTAGATTTTTATCTTTTGGATTTTTATCTAAAATATCATTGGCAGTATTTACCATTTCATCTACTATAGAGATAGCTTTAGAGCTATTTATATCATCATTTAAAGCTTCAATAATTTTTGTTTTAAAATCACTATTTACAGTTGATGTAGCACTTCCATAAACTCTTTTTTTAACTCTATAATACTTATCAAGTCTTTTTTTAGAAGCAAGTAAATCTTCTTCATTGAAGTTAAAATCAGTTCTATAATGGGCTGTTAATAAATAAAATCTTACAACTTCTCCACTATATGATTTTAGTATGTCTTTTAGGAAAAAAGAGTTTCCAAGTGATTTACTCATTTTCTCTCCATCAATTGTAACAAAACCATTGTGCATCCAATATTTTGCTAACTCTTTGTGTGAAGAACATCTTGTTTGTGCAGCTTCATTTTCATGGTGAGGGAAAAGTAAATCAGCACCACCACCATGAATATCTATTTGATAGGCTTCATTTTTATATGCTAAGTGTTTTTGAATCATAGCACTACACTCGATATGCCATCCTGGACGACCTTTCCCAAAGCTAGCTTCAAAGGCTACATCATTTGCTTTTTCAAACTTCCATAAAGCAAAATCACTAGAATTTCTTTTTTGAGTATTTACTTCAACTCTAGCAATTGAGTTTTCATCACTTGCTCTTTTTGAAATATTTCCATAAGATTTATCTTTAGATACATCAAAATAAACACCATCATCAATTTTATAAGCAATATCTTTTGATAATAAGTCATTTATCATCTCAATCATTGCTTCTAAATTTTGTGTTGCTTTTGGTTCTAAGGTATTATCTAAGATATTTAAAGAGTGCATATCAGCTTTATATGCGTTGATATATTGAGTTGTTATATCTTCTAAAGATCTTGATGATTCATTCATTTTTTTAATGATTTTATCATCAATATCTGTGAAGTTTTTTGTCATAGTTACATCAAAATTATTTGCTTTTAGGACTCTATGCAACATGTCAAAAGCTATAGCACTTCTGGCATGTCCAAGATGTGAATCATCATAAACCGTAGGTCCACAAACATATATTTTAGCTTGATTTTCAACTATTGGTTCAAATAAAACTTTCTCTTTTTTTACAGAATCATAAATAAATATTTTGTTCATTATTTAAATAAAGCCTCTAGTTCTGAAGTATCTTTTGTTTTTTCTTCATTTGGAATTGCAGTTGATTCATCAGAAACTTTTGAATTATCAGCAACTTCATTTAATTCAATTTCACATTTTGTAAGCATAGAAGCAAGTCTAATATTTAGACCTGATTTACCGATAGCTTTAGATTTTTGGTCACTAGAAATTGTAACTATTGCTTTATCTTTACCATCTTGTCCCGCTGATTTTATAATTTGTACACTTTTAATTATAGCTGGACTTAAAGCACGTGCTACAAACATTTCAGGGATTGTTGAATATTCAACACAATCAATATTTTCCCCATGTAATTGTTGGCTAACAGCACTTATTCTTACCCCTTTTACACCAACTACTGAACCAATTGGATCAATTTGTGTTTCAACTGTTGAAAGGGCAATTTTAGCTCGACTTCCTGGGATTCTAGCACTTGCTTCTATTGTAATTCTTTCATCTTTTAGCTCAGGAACTTCAAGTGCTAAAAGTGCTTCAAGGAATTTTGGACTTGTCCTTGATAATTCAATAATTAAACCATTTGATTTATCAATTGTTACAGCTTTTACAACAGCTTTTAGAGTATCACCCACTTTAAAAGTTTCACCTTTAATTCTACTTTTTCTAGTAAGCATACCTTTTACTTCACCAATTTCAACAAAAGTATTTTCAGCTCTATCTACCCTTGTAACTGTACCATTAATGATTTTTCCAATTTTTGATTTATATTTAGATACAAGATTTTCTTCAATATATCTTTGTAATCTATACTCAAAATTGTTGTGAAGAATAGTCGCTGCATTTCTTCCCATGTTTTCAAATTCTAAGTCATAATCTAAAAAGTCACCGATATCTAAATCTGCATCAATCTCTTTGGCTTCACTTAAAGGAATAAAATTTTCTGGGTTAATGATATTATCATATTGGTCAACTTCTTCTCCAAGTAATCTTTTATCATCATCTTTTACAACTTCAATTTTTTGGAAAAGTTTTAATCTTTTATTTTTTCTATCAATTTCTGCATCAAATATCAAAGTGTGGTCAACCATTTTTTCACCAGTTTTGATTAATGCTTCTTTTAAAGCTGTTTCAACATTTTCAGCTTTGATTCCTTTTTCATAAGCGATAGAATCTAATATATCAATAATTTTATCCATTTATAACCTTTTTTTAACATTGAACTATGATTTTTTTGATTTTCAATGTGAATGTAGAACAATATTATATCTAAAACTTCTTTTATAAAAATAAAAGTAACTTTAAGATAAAATATATAGTTAAATTTAAACATAAAAGGCTTGTACAGATGGAATTATTGTTCGCAAGAAACGAATTAAATGAAAAACCAAAAAAAGTAAAAATTGAAAAGATAATTGAAGAGTTAAAAGAACTTGGAGAAAAAATATTTTATTTTGATAAAGATAATTCGCATAAAGATATGATGGCATTGGTTGATGCTTTAGAAGGTGAAGGTTATAATGTATACTTTAGAGAAGTAAGATATGGTTTAGCTGATGAAGAGTATATGTATGAGGTACATGCACTTTAATATTTAAAGTGAAATAATAATGAGTAAAGAAGAATCTAAAAAATTATTTATACAAACTCTTGGTTGTCAGATGAATGATACAGATAGCCAACATATTATTGCTGAGCTAGAAAAGTATAAAGATTATAAAACTACTGATAATATGGAAGATGCAGATTTAATTATTATTAATACCTGCTCCGTAAGAGAAAAACCAGTACAAAAACTTTTTTCAGAAATAGGGCAGTTTAATGCTAAGAAAAAAGATGGTGCTAAAATAGGTGTGTGTGGTTGTACTGCATCACACTTGGGAAAAGATATTATTAAAAGAGCACCTTATGTTGACTTTGTTGTAGGGGCTAGAAATATTTCAAAAATAAAAGATATTATTGATGTAAAAGGTGCTGTTGAAATTTCAATAGAAAATGATGACAGTACTTATGAGTTTGCTAGAAGTGAGACTTCTATGTACAAAACTTCTGTAAATATCTCTATTGGCTGTGATAAAGAGTGTACATATTGTATTGTTCCAGCAACAAGAGGTGATGAGATTTCTATTCCTCCTGAAATGATTATTCAACAAATCCAAAAAGATGTAAATAATGGTGCAGTTGAAGTTATGCTTTTGGGACAAAATGTAAACTCTTATGGAAGAAGATTTTCAGATGGAAGAGAAAAGACAACTTTTACAAAACTATTACAAGATATATCTAAAATAGAAGGTCTTAAAAGAATAAGATTTACATCTCCTCATCCTTTACATATGGATGATGAATTTATAGAAGAGTTTTCAAAAAATCCTAAAATAAGTAAATGTATTCATATGCCACTTCAAAGTGGTTCAACTTCTATTCTAAAGGCTATGAAAAGAGGCTACACAAAAGAGTGGTTTTTAAATAGAGCAGAAAAAATTAGAAAGCTTGTACCAGATGTTAGAATTACAACAGATATTATTGTTGCTTTTCCTGGTGAAACACAAGAAGATTTTGAAGATACAATTGATGTGATAAACAAAGTAAAATTTGACCAAATATTTAACTTCAAATATTCTCCAAGACCAAATACAGCTGCTTTAGAATTAAAAGATAAAGAAATAGCTGATGAAATTGGAAGTGCAAGATTAACTGAAGTTATAGAATTGCATAAAAAACATTTAGTTGAACATATGGATTCATATATTGGAAAAACTGTTGAGATTTTAGTAGAAAATCTAAAATCTGGCGGAGAAGTTTGTGGATTTACAGATAATTGGTGTCAAGTGTTTGTAAAAGGAAGTGATGAACTTCTTGGAAAATTTGTAAAAGTAAAAATAACTGATGCAACTAGAACAGCATTAAAAGGTGAAGTAATAAGCGAATGAAGCTTTTTTTAGTAACACGAGTTGTCCCATTTTTTTTGCAATTATTTGTTAGATTTGTATATTTAACAAATAAGAAAAATTTTCACCATCCAAAAGAGTTAAAAGATGATGTCTATATCGTATCTTTTTGGCATGGTGAACTTTTAATGCAACCATTTAATTACCAAAAACTTAAACCTAAGGGTAAGGTAAGTGCCATGATTAGCGAGCATAAAGATGGGGAAGCTATTACTAAAACTGTTGAGTATTTAGGAATATATTCAATCCGTGGTTCAAGTACTAGAGGTGGAACTAAAGCTTTAATTGGTGCAATAAAAGAGCTAAAAGGTGGAGATGATATTGCAATTACTCCTGATGGACCAAAAGGTCCTAGATTTTCAGTTGCCGATGGAATTGTTGCTATTCATAAGAAAACAGATGCTAAAATTTTAGCATTTAATTGTAAACCAAGTAAGTATTGGCAATTTAATTCATGGGATAAATTTGTTATCCCAAAACCATTTGGGGTAATTGATTTTTATATTAGTGAACCTTTTAGTGTATCCCACTTGGATATGCCTGAGGCTAAAGAGCTTATAAAAGAAAAGCTTTTAATCAACGCAATGAAATAAAGAGGTTGTGATGTTTGGAAAAGATTCTCAGTATGTAAGTATTTTAAAATATAATACACAATTGAAAATTGACTTTAAAAAACTTAAAAATGAAAATCTTGATAAAACCGAAGAATCTACTTTTATTATCCATGATGAAATTCTTTCAAGAGATATTGCTTTAAAAATAAATCAATGGCAAGAAGCAGTTCCTAAAACTTTTTTATCAACACTTTGTTTATGTGCAGATGAAAAAATAATCAATAAAACAAATAAAAAGTTAGTTGATTATGCAAAAGTTCAATTAAACAATAGTTTTGATGTGGTTGTAAAAAAAGAGAAACTTTTTGAGGTGGAGCACTATTTTGAATTTACAGGTTTAGATTATGTATTCTCACCTTTTCAAATATTAAATCTTCATTTAGAACAAAATCCAACTTCAAATACATTGGTTGTATTAACTGTTAGTGATTATATTTATATTGTAATTGTAAATGAGTTAAATAAAATAGTTTATAATAAAATCCAAAAAGTTGCTGATTTTAAAGAGATAAAAGATTCTAGATTTTATCAATCTGACGTTTTAGGCCAAAAACTTTATGATGAAGTTTATTCCCTTGAATTACAAAATTTTATTTCAAAAACTTTAAAAGAATACTATACAAATAAAAGTGATAATTTTGTAGAAAAGATTGATATTTTATATACAATAAAACAATTAAGTGATGAACAAATTCAGCAAATAGAAGATGATTTGATGATTAGTGTTCATTACCATTATATTTCATTAAAAGACTCTATTTATGAGCTTTCACGTGGTCCAAATAGGGTATTACAAAGTTATGTAAAACCAAGAGTTAAAAAAGGTAAATCATCTAGTAAATGGATTATTTTGTTGTTAGTATTTTTGCTTGCAATAACAGGGGCTGGAATTTACTATAAAGATAAAGTTATAGATGTAGTTCAAAAAATAAAAGAAGTTAAAAAAGAAGAACCTAAAAAAATTGTTGTAGAAAAAAAAGAACCCTTACCAAATCATATTAATACAAATAATGAATTAAAAGCTGATTTATTAGTTTTATTAGAATCAGTGCCATATGATATGGTTGTTGATAGTTTAGAACTAAAAAAAGACAACTCTACAATTACAGGAAAAATGTTAGCTCCAGATTCATATATAAAAGATATTCAACCTAAACTTTTACAATTTTATAAATACTCAAATATCCAAGTAAAAGATTCAAAAAATATTGCATTGGATGTGACTATATATAATAGTGAGCCAATAATTACAGAGTCAAATATCTCTAATGAACCTCTTCCTAAATATATAGATGATGGATTTATGCCAGTTAAAAGAGTAACAGATCAATTAAAAATAATCTTACCAAAAAGTGCGGTTTTAGTTTATGAATCAACATTTAATTTAAAAATTTCAACATATAATTTTAAAGTAAATATGATAATAAATTCGCCAGTGGAATTTTTTAAATTATTGGACAATTTAAATAAAGAGTTATACTCTATAAATGTATCTTATCCAATAATCTTTTTGAAAAATCAAGACTCAAGTATTGAAGTGAGTTTTGGGCTTCAATTCAGTCAAAATCTATAGATTTTGACTGAATTTTATGGTTTACCAAACTTTTAGTTCGTTATAAACAGAGTCCCTTTCAACTGGAATAAATCCAGAGTTTTTTATTAAATCAACAAAATAGTTTAGTTTCATTCCATTTGCACTTGCAGCTCCAGCGGCACTTTGAATAGACTCTTTTTCAATAGTTCCATCTAAATCATTTGCTCCAAACTCTTGAGCTACTAAAGCAAGTTTAATTGTTGAAGTTACCCAATAAGCTTTTATGTGAGGAATATTATCAAGTAAGATTCTAGATATAGCCATAGTTTTTAGTATCTCTTGTCCTGTTAGAAAATCTTTTACTTTTAAGAAGTTATTTTCTTTTTGATAAACTAAAGGAATAAAGGCATTAAATCCACCACTTTTATCTTGTAAGTCTCTAAGTCTTAAGATATGGTCAATTCTATGTTCTCTAGTTTCCACGTGACCAAAAAGCATAGTTGCATTACTTTGTTTACCTTTTTTATGCCAAAGCTCATGGATGTCAAGCCACTGTTGTGAAGTAACTTTTCCTCCACAGATTTTTTTTCTCACCTTTTCATCAAAGATTTCAGCCCCACCACCTGGCATAGAGTCAACTCCATACTCAATCATTAAATCAATAATCTCTTCATAAGATTTATTGTATTGTTCACTTAAGAAGTGAATTTCGGCTGCTGTTAGTGCTTTTACATGGATATGTGGGTAAGCAGTTTTTATTTTTTTGAAAATATCTAAATACCACTCTAATCCAGTTTCAGGATTATGAGCAGATACGATATGCACTTCTTTTATACCATTTAAAGAAGAGTTTTTAACGATTTCCATAATCTCTTCATGTTTTAAAGTATAAGGTTTAGGATTTTTTCTACTTGCACTATAGGCACAGAATTGGCATACATCTTTACAAATATTTGTTGGATTAATATGTCTATTTATATTAAAATAGCTTTTTTTACCATGTTTTTCTTCTCTTATTTTATTTGCATATTTACCCAAAACAAGAAGATCTAAATCATATAATTCTAAAGCCTCTTCATAATTTAATCTTTCATTTCTATTTAATTTTTCTAAAATACTCATAATTATTTACACTCTATCTCTTTTTTAAATTTTCCATTATGTTCATTAATTAAGCCAAAACACTCTTGTTTGCTTTCGTCATTAGTAAAGCCAACTTTAAATAATTTACTTCTTATTTTTGTTTCTTCATCTTCCACTTGAGAAACATTATAAACTATTACATTACTTACATGTTTATAACCTAGTGAATCTAAAACTTCTGTCATCTTAGCTTGTTTTGATAATGTAACTAATAAAAAAGCAATTATAGCTACAATAATTAAAACAATTATAATAATTATAGTTTTTTTAGGTAGTTTTCTTATTTCAGTTTGGCTCATTTTAAGAACTCCTTTAATGGTTTAAAATTATCTTCATTTTTATCATAAAAGTCTATATTTCCAGTTTCAATATCATAATACCAACCATGAATTAAAAGTTCATTTTTTTCTACTCTTTTTTTCACTTCAGGGTATGTAAGTAAATTATCAAGTTGATTTCTTATAGAGTTTCTTTCCGTTGCTCTATATTTCTCTTCATCATTTGTAAATTTGTTATTTAAAAGTGTTTTTTCTTTTGCTTTTTCACCTAGTTTAAGCCATACTTTTACATGAATCATTGTTGGATCATTACCAATATCATCATATAAAGCTTTGCAAGCCCCACAGTGTGAATGTCCACAAACTATGATATTTTTTACATTTAATACTGAAACAGCAAATTCAATTGCAGCTGCAGTTCCATGAAAATCCTCATCCATTTTATATGGTGGTACAAAGTTTCCAACATTTCTCAAAATAAACATATCACCAGGTTGGTTATTTAGCATTAAATCAGGGGTAACTCTACTATCTGAACATCCTATGAAAAGTACTTCAGGTCTTTGTCCTAGGTTAACACTATCCTTTAACTCTTTTTCAAAATAAGGAAAGTATTCTCTTTTAAATTTTTCATTTCCATCAATCAATCTTTTAATAGTTTGCATAATATCCTTCCATATCATATTCTTATGATGTTACAAACATTTTGTAAATCATTAGTTGAAACGTCTATTTTAGGTATGAGCCTAATAATAGCACTTTTTACTGTAGGTTGCCTAATAGCACCTACAATATAACCTTTTTCTAAAACTTTTTTCTGAATTTCTAAAACTTTTTTATTATCACCAATTTCATAGGCAACAATTAAAGATTTAACGTCAATATTTAGATACTCTTTTATAATCTCTTGACGTTTATTTATTTTTGTTTTTAGCTCATTTGTATTTGATAAAATATATTTTAAAGATTCATTGGCTAATGATATATCAAATAAAGATGGAGCAGTTGTATAAATAACTGCCTTTGCTCTATTTATCAAAAATTCAATTACCTCTTTTGAAGCTAAAATATATGCCCCATAACTTCCATAGGCTTTCCCTAGTGTACCCATTTTTATATGGTTCTTTTTTGGTTTTATTTTATAGTAATCAAATATTCCTAAAAGATTATCTCCTATAACTCCTGAACTATGGGCTTCATCAACTATTAGTAGCGCATCATATTTTGTAGCAATATCAAAGATTTCTTTAGGTGCAATATTTCCGTTCATTGAGTAAACACCTTCTATTGCAATTACAAATCTACCCTTTGAACTTCTATTTTTAATTTTGTTTTCTAAATCACGGTAATCATTGTGCGAAAAAAGAATAACTTGCTCTTTTTTTAATAGTTTAGTTGCAAGTATTCCGCTTGCATGGTACTCTTCATCTATGAAAAGAGTATCTCCTTTTCGTACTAAGGCTTCTATTAAAGAAAGATTTGCTAAAAAACCACTTCCCACAACTAAAGCATCTTCAAAATGGTTTGCTTTTTTTAAATCATCTTCAAAATTTTTATGAATAGTGCTATATCCATTTACGAGTATTGAGGCTTTTGGGGATTTATATTTTTGTTTTAAAACATTTTCATAGGCATTTTTAAAAAGTAGTTCATTTGATGAAAAACCCAGATAGTCATTTGATGCTAAATCGATTAGATTTTCATCAAATATAGTCCTTTGCCTATATAAATTGGATTTTTTTATAGCTTTAAGTTCTTTTTCGTACAAAAGAATCTCCATAAATTTAGTCATTTATTATATTTAAATATTCATTAAAGTATGATTTAACCCAAATCGCTATGGTTTTGCTACTTTTATAAGTTAGTATTCCATACTAATTTTTTATATGCAAGCACTTGAGAAGTATAACCTTAATATTTAGAATCACCAAGCTAAATACAAAGGTTATATTTTTAAACTCTCTTTAACTAATAAATCAGCAACCTCTTGATAAGCATAAACAAATTTTTTGATATTTAACTCTTTTAGCATCTTTTTCTCTTCTATACTATCAACTTTTACAACTAAGTTTGCATCTTTGTAAAATGATAATACAGCATTACAAATAAGGCTTATTTTATTTATATTATCAAGGGTTATGATGATACTTGAGGTTTCATCTGCTTTAAGTGATTCTAAAACTGGAAGCTTATCAAGGTGTCCAAAGTAGGCTTTAAAGCCTCTTTTTCTAGCAAGTAAAACGTGTCTTAAGTCATCAGAAATAATTACAAAAGGAACTTTTTTTTCTTCTAAGTTATTTGCAATCATTCTTCCAAGCATTGAGTATCCACAAACTATAGTATGGTTCTTTTGGTTAATTGGTGTAATTTTATCTGATTCATAAAACTCTACAACAAAATAAGAAGCTAATTTATAGATATTATTTACTATAAAAGGAGTTATAATCATAGAAATAACAGTAACTAAAATCAAAAATTTACTAAGTTCAACGGACAAAATGTTATTGCTTGCTGCTAGGGCAAATACGGCAAAAGAAAACTCTCCAACTTGACAAAGAGCAAGGGCAGATTTTACTGAATCACTTTTGTTCTCTTTAAATTGAATTATAAAATAGACCACTAAAGCTTTTATAGCCATTACAGATATGAAAATTAGTAAAACATAGTGTATATTTGAAACTAAAAATAGTACATCTATTTTTGTCCCAACAGAGAAGAAAAATGTACCTAATAATAAATCTTTATATGATGAAATATCCGATTCAACTTTTACTCTAAATGAACTATCTGCAATAATCATCCCTGCAATAAAAGCTCCCAATGAATAAGTAAATCCTAAACTATGCGCTAAAATTGAGGTACCAATTACTATAGATAAAACTGAGGCTAAAAACAATTCTTCAAGTTTTGTTTGAGTTGAAAGTTTTAAAAGCCAAGCTATTAATTTTTTACCAATTATAAACATAAAAGCAATAATAACAACTGCTGAAATAGCAGTTTTAAGTAGTACTTCTTGTAAACTTAATGTGTCATTTGATAAAAAGCTAATAAGCAAAAGAATTGGAATAACTGCTAAATCTTGGAAGATTAAAATTGCAGTTGACCTTTGTCCATAAGGCGTATAAATATCTTTTGATTGTTTTAAGTATGTTAAAACAATAGCTGTAGATGACAAAGAAAAGGCAAGTGAAATTATTATCGAAGAGTTTGTATCTATAGAAAAAATAAATTTAGAGATTACAAATATAATAATTGCACTAATAAAAACTTGTGCCAATCCATCAAAAATAAGAGTATCTTTCATTTTTCTTAATTTTTCAATAGGCATTTCTAAACCTATGCTAAACATTAAAAAAACAATCCCAAATTCTGCGATAAGATTTAGGGCTTCAAGGTCATTTTCACCGTTAAAATTAAATAGGGTACTTATTAGGGTACCTGTAATTATATATCCAAGTATATGGGATATAGAAAAACGTTTAAATATAATATTTAAAACCGTAGCAATAGATAGTGATATAAATAAAATAAATAGTATTGATTCCATATCTAATATTATCAAAAAAATAGCCGAATATTTTAATTCTTTGTATAAAAAATAATCAAAAAGTGTTATAATTTTTCAAAGGATAAATATGTTAGAAAGTATTAAAAAGTTTTTAAGTCATGGGAAAAGTCACGTTTTTGAAATTATTATAAAAGGTCTTTTTTGGTTAGCACCTATTGTTGCTATTTCTATTATTATACTTTGGATATATAATAAAATAAGTGTTGTAACTGGATATTTGTTTCAAATTATTGGTCTAAATCCTCAAAATTTTCCTTTTATTTGGACTATTGTTGGAGTTTGTTTATTAATTTTCATTGCTTATGTTATAGGAATTTTTGTTGAAACTAGTTTAGGTGATTTTATTCAAAAATTATATTCAAAAATTCCAGGATATGGGACAATTAAAGAGTTGATAAATATTTTCAATACTTCAAAATCTGGTGAAAAAAAAGTTTTAGTTGTACTTATTCATGGTTTTTCTAAAGAGGATTACAATATTGGTTTAATGTATTCAACAAAAGAGAGTATTGTAAAAGACCATTATACTGTAACTTTATCTATGACACCAATTCCAAATGGTGGTTATATGTTTGAAGTTCATAAAAGTAAGATTTTTGTTATTCAAGAAGCAACATTTGATAGTAATTTACAATATCTATTATCAATGGGTGTTAAATCAATGGCTGAAATATTAAAAATAGAACCAAAAAATATAGATGAGTTCAAAAATATTGAAGAATATTTAAAAAGTTAAAAATCTTTAAATATCTTTGATTTATAGGGGTTATTGAAACTAAATATTATTTTTCTTCTGATATAATTGTTTTCTTTAATCACCTGTTTTAAAGTAGCTATCATGACAAATAAAAATGTACACAAACATCTTGCAGAACAAACAGTTATGTTTGCAAGTATTACTAAATGGATTATACTCTCATCATTAATTGGTGCACTAATTGGTGCAATCGTATCTATGTTTTTAAAATTACTTGAGTACTGTGAAAACTCAAGGAGTTTACTCTCTTTTGATTATTATTATACGCTTCCTTTTGCTATGGTTATTACCGTATTTATTGTAAAAAAATTTGCACCATCTGCTGAGGGTCATGGAACTGAAAAGGTAATCGAAGCAGTTCACAAAAAATCAGGTGAGATGAATTTTGCAGTAATTCCTGTAAAACTTCTTGCAACGGTTATAACAATATTTTCAGGTGGTTCAGTTGGTAAAGAGGGACCTGGAGCTCAAATAGGAGCTGCATCAGCTTCATATATAGCAACACTTTTTAAGTTCTCAAAAAGAGATAAAAAGAAGATGGTAATATGTGGTATTAGTGCAGGTTTTGCATCAGTATTTGGAACACCTTTAGCTGGAGCTATTTTTGGGGTTGAGATACTAATTGTTGGTGCATTGATGTATGATATTTTACTTCCTTCTATTGTTGCTGGATTTTCAGCTTTTTTTGTGGCTAAAATGTTTGGAATAAGTTATACATATTTTGATATAGCTTTTTATACTGTATTTGATTTTAACTATGCACTAATTGCAAAAATTTTAATCGGTGGTATATTTTTTGGTTTGGTTGCAGATTTTATTATTACTACTTTAAAAACAATCCATGATTTTGCTGATAATTTAAAAATGAATTATATTTTAAAAGCATTTTTAGGTGGAATTGTTATTGTGATTCTTACTATGATTTTAGGAACAGATTATTTAGGACTTGGATTTGAAACTATTAAAAGTTCGTTGTCTTCAAGTTTTGGTGATCATGAAAATGTACCTTGGTACGCTTTTATTCTTAAAACAGTTTTTACTTCATTGACATTAGGTTTTGGTGGAAGTGGAGGAGTTATTACTCCTATTTTTTATGTGGGAGCAACGAGTGGTAACTTCTTTGGTTGGTTAGTTGATGGATACATTCCACTTTTTGCAGCTTTAGGATTTGTTAGTGTTCTTGCAGGAGCTACAAGTGCTCCAATTGCAGCTATGATTATGGCAGTTGAACTTTTTGGTATGAATGTTGCTCACTATGCAGCCCTTTCAATTATCATTGCATTTTTAATGACAGGACATAGAAGCGTTTTTCCTTCACAAGTTTTAGCTATGAAAAAATCAGAAGCTTTAGATGTAAATTTAGGAGAAGAGATACATAATACAAATGCTACTTATACTACAAAGTTTTTTGCTAATATGACTAAAATTGGAAAAGCTATTTATACGAAGTATAAAGAGCAAAGGGCAAGAAATAGGGATGAGGATTTATAGAGTTATATTTTCTAAAAACTCTAACTCTTCATCTACAATAATAATTGCATCTATACAAAAAGAGACATCTAGTTTTTTTGTTTGTAAGTAGTAATCTGCACTTCTTTTAATTTTAGATAGTTTGGAAGATGTTATATTATTTATGGCAATTTCATATTCAGGTGCTGATTTAACTTCAATAAAATGATAAACTTCATTTTTTAAAGCAATAATATCAATCTCTCCAATTTTTTTTGCAAAAAAGTTTTGTTCAACTATTTTAAAACCTTGTGAGCTTAGATACTCACAAGCTTTTTGTTCTGCATATTTGCCTTTATGCTGGGTAGACATTGACTTTTACTGACTTAAATCTTGCTGTCATGATTAGCTCATCTGCTTCATCACCAAAGATATAATTAACCCTTGAACTTGCATGGTGAAATGTTGTAAATAAAGTCCCAGGTTTGATTGTCTTTACGAATTTTACTGGCATAATTGCTGTTTCACCATACTCATTTTTCATTATTATTTCATTTGAACCAATTCTTTCCTCATCCTCTTTTGAAGCTAAAACAATATCTTTATCATATCTAGAATTTAAAGCTTCCGATTGGATTGTTTGAGCACCATTATTATATTGAACTATTGTTCTTCCAGTTGTAAGATAAAACTCATTTTTAGGAGTTTGTATCCCTTTAACTAGCTTTTCAACTTGCTCTCTTAATTGGTATTGGTGATATTTAAATTCGCCTTTTCCATCTTGGGTTCTAAACTTATCAAGGTGTAAAATAGGAGTGTCATCCTTTGTTATAGGCCATTGCATTCCTCTATTTCTATTTTTTGATAGTTTATGGTAAGTTGCTCCACTATATCTTGTTCCTACTGCTTCTTTTGCTTCATTCCAAACATCTTCGCTTGTAGAATAATCAAATTCACCATTGATTTTATTTTCAATATCTCTTAATACTTCCCAATCATCTGGCATTGAAGCTTCAACAAGTGGTTGAGATAAGTGAAGTCTTCTCATGGCATTTACATAAACGCCTGTTTTTTCATAGGCAGATTTTACACCAAAAATAATATCAGCAAATTTTGTTATCTCATTTACAAAAAGTTCATTTGAAATTATTAATTCTAAATTTGCTATTGCTTTGTGAACTTTGTTTTGATTTGGATGAATATGGGCAATATCTTCTCCCATTACATACATGGCTTTTACACGTCCAGCTATCATTTCATCCATAAGCTGTGGAGTCATAAGACCTATTTCTTTTGGAGTTTTATAATCTGGGTCAAAGTATGGTAAACATCCTGTATCACAGGCACCTTGAACATTGTTTTGACCTCTTAAAGGCATAAGTCCAACACCTTCTTTACCAATATTTTCAGTTAGCATAGCAAGGTGTACTATTGCCATAACTGCATATGAACCATCAAGATGTTCAGTGATTCCCAATCCCCAGAAAAACATAGATTTTTTAGTGGCATATTGTCTAGCAATAACAGGAATTTGCTCCGCTAAAACTTCATAACCTTTAACTTGTTTCATAAACTCTGGATTTGCAAATTTATCATTTAAAATAGAGTTTTTATACTCTTCAAAACCTTTACATCTAGCATCAATAAACTCATTATTGTAAAGTCTTTCAGAGAGTATTACATATGCCATCATATTTAAAACCAAAAGGTTTGCTTCATATGGGATAATCAACTCTTCACCATATTTTCCAAGTTGGATTTGTCTAACATCAATTACTGTTAATGAAGCAGTTTTAGCTTTTGCAGCTTTTAAAATTCTATTTGCAACTATTGGGTGGGCTTCTGTAGTATTTGAACCCATTACAATAATATTTTCAGTTTTATAAATGTCATCAAAAGGATTAGTTGCTGCTCCTTCTCCAATGAGCATTTTCATACCCTTTAAACTTGGGCTATGGCAAACCCTTGCACAGTTATCTACATGTGGAGAATCCATACCCTCTCTTACAAATTTTTGGAACATATAAGAACTTTCACATGAAGTTCTAGCTCCTCCCATTCCACAAAAGGCATGTCGTCCATATTTCTCTTTTATTTGAAGAAGTTTCCAAGCTGCAAGAGAAGTTGTAAATTCGTAAGGGGTTTCATAATAGTTTTCATCAAACTCTTTTAGGGTTTTAACTCTAGCTTTTAACTCCCTTGGTAATTCTTCTAAATTTTCTTTCAAAAAAGATTTTTTAACTCTACAATTTCTTATTCTTTGTGGAGAATCAACAAATCCATATCCCTTAGAACCTTTTATACAAAGTTTTCCTTGGGATACATATCCATCGTTTTGTGCATATATTTTTAAGATTTTATTATCTTGTACTTGGGCTGTAATATCACAACCTGTACCACAATAGGTACAAACAGAATTTATATCAGCTACCATACTCATCAACCACCACCTACAAATTGAAGTAGCTCTAGTTTATCATCATTTACTGGTCTAAATTTTGTCCAGTCATCTTTTTTTACAATCTCCATATTAACAGCTGCTGCCATTACTTTATCTTCAATTTGAAGTGAAGTTATAATTTCTTGTAAAGAGATTCCCTCTTGAAATTTTTTTTCTTCACCATTAATAATTAGATTCATTACATTTTACCCCATGTAGGTTTATTTTCGCAATGATTTTATCAAAAATATCTTTATGTTAAGTCAAATAAAAATATTAACTTTTAAGAACTTCAGCAATAATTTTTATACCTTTTATGATATCTTCCAAACTAGAATTTGTAAAATTAAATCTTATTTCATGGGGATTTTTATCTTTTATATAAAATTCACAACCAGGAACAAATACAACTTTTTTTTCCATACACTTTGCTAAAAGTTCAAAGCTATCAACTCCTTTAAACTCACCATAAACAAACATTCCACCCTTTGGTTTTACATAGGTAAATTCAGGCAAATATGTATCTAATTGCTTACAAAAGAACTCCACTTTTTCTTTATAGAATTTTCTTAAAATATCTAAGTGGGTTTTATATTTTTTTTCATCTTTTAAATACTCATTTAAAAGGTGTTGAGATAAACCGCAACTATGTAAATCAATACTCTCTTTAATCACTAAAAGATCATGTATAAACTCTTCATTAGCTCTTATCCAACCAATTCTAAGTGATGGACAAAGTGTTTTTGAAAATGAACCCAGATGGAAACTATTATTTGGAACTAAAGAACTAATTGATTTATTTTTTTCTTCAAAGTATAGTTCAGTGTAGGGACTATCTTCTATTATTATTCCATCATATTTTTTTACTATTTTTGCCACTTCTTTTCTTTTGGTTTTAGAGTAAGTTCTAGTTGATGGATTTTGAAAATCAGGAATTAAATATGTTAATTCCTCTTTTTCAAAAGCTTTTTCAAAACTTTTTAACTCTATACCATCATTTTCTAAAGGTGCAGTTTTCATTTTTAAATCATTTAATTTAAATGTATTTATTGCACCCAAATAAGACGGAGCTTCTAAAACTATAGATTTGTTTTTGAAGTATCTTGCCAAAATATAAAGTGCTTGTTGGCTTCCTGTTGTAATAAGTATATTTTCTGGAGCTGTTTCAAAACCATCTTTACAATACTGTTTTGCTATTTTTTTTCTTAAACTTTTTATTCCATTACTTATACTATATTGCCAAACATCTCTTTTTTTCAAAATATTATTTGCTGATAATTTTAAATCATCAACTGGAAATAATAAGCTATTTGGTAAACCACCTGCAAAAGATATTGTTTCTTCATCAATTGCTTCAAGTATTTCTCTTATAAATGAACGTTTCACTTAATCCTCTTTTTTATTAGAATCATATACAAATTTTCAAATTAATACTTTACACTATTTGCTATCAAAATTATCTATTCTTGCTAAATAAGTCAACTTTATTTGCTATAATACTCTTATGAAAAAAGAGACTTTAGAAAAAAGAGTAAAAATAGCAAACGATATTATGTATTATATATATCAATATATGGATACAGATATCAATCTTGATACTTTAAGTATGGATTTAAATATTAGTAAATTTCATATGCATAGAATTTTTAAAGAAGAGTTTGGCAAAAATATTTATGAAGCAATAAAATCAGCAAGATTACAAAAAGCTTCTAATTTACTTATTACAAATAGATATTCAACAATTACAGAAATTGCTTCCATGTGTGGTTATAGTTCGCAAACTTCATTTATAAGAGCATTTAAGCAAAGATTTAATTGCACTCCTAAAAAATGGAAAAAAGATGGTTATAAAGAGTATTCAAAAGAGATTTTAGCCGATTCAGTTGATGCTTTAGGATTAAATATTTATGATTATGATATTGAACCACAAATTTTAAAAATGCCCAAACAAAAAGCATATTATATAAGACATTCAGGTTATGATAAAAATATAAAAAAGAGTTGGCAAAAACTTTATACATGGGCTTTAACTAAAGATATTAAAAATTATAAACAAATAGGTTTATATCATGATAATCCTGTAATTACTCCTTTAAATAAGTGTCAATATATTTCATGTTTAGTTTTATTGGAGGAGATAAAAGATTTAAAATCATCACTTCCTACTTTAATTATTCCAGAAGGTATTTATGCAAAGTTTCATTTAGAAGGTGTTTATGGTGATACGTTAAAATTTATGCGTTGGCTTTATCATACTTGGTTATTAAATAGTGGATATGAAACAAAAACATCGCCATCATATGCCATATATGAAAAAAATCACTTTTTAGAAGATGATGGAAAATTTATTTTAGATTTTTATTTACCAATTAACTATGTTTGAATATATGACTCTTTACTTAGTTGGATATAAAAGAAAATCGATATAATTTAAAAAACAAATTGGATTATTATGAACAAAAATCAAAATCTTTTACAATATTTTTTTATACTTTTGGGAACATTATGTGTATCTTTTGGAACTGTAACTCTTTTATCACCAAATGAGATTATCACAGGTGGTGGGATAGGAATTGCTTTACTTATTAATTATTTTTTCCCTTCAATTACTTTGGGGACATTTATTGTATTGGTAAGTACACCTTTTATTGTTTTGGGATATTTTTATTATGGCAAAAAATATATTTACAAAACATTTATTACTATGTTATTAATTTCTTTTTTTACAGATTTTTTTAGAGAAATATTAAAACTAAACTCTTTAGTAGATGATATTTTACTTGGAGCCATTTTTGGAGGAATTTTTATAGGTTTAGGTGTTGGATTTATAATTAAAGGTAAATCTTCTACTGGAAGTACCTCTGTAGTTAGTGAAATTATTGCATCAAAAACAAAATTTAAAGTGGCAGAGATTTTACTTGCTATTGACGCTATTATTTTATTTAGTTCAATATTTGTTTATGGAGATATGAAAAAATCTCTTTATAGCATGTTAGGAGTTTACGTAACGTCAAAAGTAATTGATATGGTTTTAACTGGACGTCCATCTAAAAAAATCGTGAATATCGTATCAAATAAGATTGAAGATTTAGTACCACATATAAGAGAGAAAATAGAAGAGCATGGTACTATAGTAAATGGAGTAGGCTTACAACAAGGACAAGAAAAAAATATCATATTAGTAACTGTTGAAGCAAGTAAAATTCAACTATTAAGAGAGATTATTTCAAAACATGATCCAGAAGCATTTTTAGTAATAACAGAGGCTTCAGAGTTACTTGGAAGAGGGATTAAAATATGAAAATAAAATTAAAAGAAATAAAAGATTTTGATATAGAGATTATAGTTTTAAAAGATTTTAAAGATTGTAATAAAAAAGAAAAAGATTTATTAAAAAATAGTGGTTTTAGTGCAAAAGAGGGTGAAGTTTTACATATGGGAAGTACCCTATATGTAGGAAGTTCAAAATTGAAAGGTGAAGATTTAAAAATTGCTTTTTCAAATGCTATAAAAGAAGTTTCTAAAACAAAATATACAAATATAAAAATTTCACTTGTAAATAATGAAAAAGAGTTAGATATTAAAAATATCATTGAAGGGTTACTTTTAGGTTCATATACTTTTAATAAATATAAATCAAAAAAAGAAGAAAAATCATTAAATATTTTTATAGATGATAAAAATACAAAATACAAAAAAATTGATTTACAAAAAGTTATTAATGAAACAATTGCGATTTGCGATAGTGTAAATTTAGTAAGAGATATTGTAAATACTACTCCTGAAGATTTTACGCCACTTACTATGGCTCAAAAAGCAAAAGAAATCTCTTTTGAAAATGCTTTAGAGTGTAAAGTTTTTGGAGAAGATTATTTAAAAGAAAATGGTATGAATGCTATGTTAGCAGTAGGTCGTGCTTCAAGACATGAAAGTCAACTTATACATTTAACATATAAACCCAAAAATCCAAAAGGTAAAATTGTACTTGTGGGAAAAGGTTTAACTTATGATTGTGGTGGATTGAGCTTAAAATCGGGCGAGGGTATGGTCTCTATGAAGTGTGATAAAAGTGGAGCAAGTGCAGTTTTAGGGATAATGAACTCTTTAAATGCAATCTCTTGCGAATATGAAGTTCATGGAATCTTAGGTGCTGTTGAAAATATGATTGGTGGAGATGCTTATAAGCCTGATGATGTATTAGTTGCTAAAAATGGCAAAACTATAGAAGTGAGAAATACTGATGCTGAAGGAAGACTTGTTCTTGCTGATTGTTTATGTTATGCTCAAGATGAAATTAAAGATATTGATTATATTTTTGATTTGGCAACACTAACTGGTGCTTGTATAATAGCCTTAGGTGAATATACAACGGGTGTAATGGGACATAATAAAAAACTAAAAAATAAAATTGATAAAGCAGCAGAAAAATCAGGCGAATTAGTTGGATTTTTACCATATAATAGATACTTACCTCCTATGATAAAAAGTAGTATTGCTGATATTGTAAATTCTGTTAGTTCAAAAGCAGGTGGAGCAATTACTGCTTCACTATTTTTAGATAATTTTATAAAAGATGAAAATAAAGATAAATGGCTTCATTTTGATATAGCAGGGGCTGCATATAGAGAAAAAGTTTGGGGATATAATCCATATGGTGCAAGTGGAGCAGGAGTTAGACTTATTTTAGAGTTTATAAAAAGTCAAAAGTAGCATTTATCGCTATTTTTGATATAAGCTTTCATATTTTGAATAAAGATTTATTACGCTTCTTTCAAACTCTTCTTTAAACATAGAAAAATCTTTAAACTCTTCGGGTACAGGTTTTTCAAGAATTTCATATATATCCAAACCATTTTTTGTACTTTCTTTTAATGTGTTATCAAGATATCGTAAATAGGCAATATTTTCATTTATAGCTTTTTTTGTTTTATCAATAACTCCATGTCCTGGAACTAAAATCTTATAATCTATTTTTTTTAATTCTTCTAAAGATTTTATCCATTTTTGAATATTTGCATGGGGAGTTGCTAGTGTTCTTTTATTAAAAATTAAATCAGATGTATAAAGAATTTTACTGTTTTTATCATATAAGACTAAATCACTTTTTGTATGTCCATCAAAATATAAAAGTTCTAATTTATAGCCATCAAAATCCAATTCATGGGATTTAAGTTCTATATTTGGAGCTTTTACTTTAGTGTTTTGCATGGCACTTTGTACTAGATTATTTAGGTTTATTATATATAAATCACCATTTTGTTCAATCTCCTCTTTTGTAAAATTTGTTGCAAATATATCACTTTTTGAAAAGGCATTGTTTCCTAAAAAATGGTCAGGATGATGGTGGGTGTTTATAATATATTTTATGGGTTTTTTTGTGATCTTAGCAATTTGTTTTTTTACTTGAAGTCCATATTCATATGAGCTTCCAGTATCAATTAATATAACACTATTTTTAGTGATAATAAAAGCACAGTTTGATATATTGCCACCATTTTCCTTTGAAAAGTACTCCTCTTTTCCATAAAAATAGTAGCTATTATTATTTAGTTTTATAGGTTTTAATTTATAATCAAATGAAAATAAAAATGTTAAAAAAGAAAAAAGAAAAAAAACTATTTTCATCTTATATCCAAAAAGAACTCATTTCCATCTATATCAAAAAACTTTATTTTATACTCATCAACTTCATCATATGTTTCAAAAATAAAACGTGGATTTTCACTAATAGCAGAATATGTAGCTATTTCAGAGAGTTTTTTATCTTTTGCAAAAATAGCTATTTTATTTATATAAAATTCGCTATTGCCAAATACAAGTCCCGTTTCCATAGGATGAAAAATTGAGGCTTTTATTCTAGTAATATCATCTTTTTTAAAAAGTTCACCTTTCACTTTTCCTAAATATTTATCAAAATTTGTATCGCTAGAAGCTACACTTGAAACAGAACAACCTCCTCCAAAACTTTTGATATTGGCACTTCCCACATGCCAAATATTTTTTTCATCTTGAACTAAAGCCCTAAGGGGAGTCTCTTGGGCAACTTTTATATTTAATGAAATTATTGGTAGAAGTCCAGTTAGTTTCATATCAACAATTATTGGAATTGGATTTAAATCGGCAAAAAGAATCATTCTTTTTGCATTTTTTATCTTTTTAGCATTTACAAATATGGGAACTTGTACTGGATTATCTGCAAACTTTGGTACTTTAACAGTTACATTTTTATCATCAAAGATATATTTTTCGCTTTTTATGAGGCTATTTATAATTTCATCAAAAGTGGGGGAACTTATGGGATTTTTCGCAAATATATTTTGCGAAGTCAAAATCAAACATAGGGCGAAAAATATATCTTTCATGATAAATCCTTATTGACTTTTAGCTATTGGTGGAACATATTCTACATGGTATTTTTTGAAGATTTTTTCTATTTTTTTATCTTCATAAGCCTTTTGAATAACTCCATCAATATAGTAGCTTAGTGCTTTATAATTACTTGATGTTGCCGTTGCTAAATCCCATTTTGATTTCATTTGTGGGATAGCATCTGTTAAGTAGTACTTATCTTTATTTTTATGGTACTCAAGAAGATACTCTAACTGTGATTTTAAACCTGCGATGGCATCTATTTTCTTCAGTTTAAAATCATTGATGGCTTTGCTAAAATTAGTATAATGTACTATATTATTTCTAAACAAACCCCTAGCAAAACTACTCAAATGAAGGTCAGGAAGAGTATCTACTTCAACACCAATTTTATGGTAAGCAAATATTGCCAAAGTGTTTATTTTCGGGATAATTTTTTTATGTGTTGCAATTATCCAACTTTCACTTTGGTAAGGTCCTTTGATGGATACATTTTCAGTTTCTAACTGACCAGTTGAGATATCTGTCATTCTCATATAATCATAATCATAAGGAATTCTAAACATAACATCTGCTTTTGTTTTATGTATTAGATTTCCTTTCCAAATTGTATTTCTTAAATCATCAGCTAAGTTTTCATCAGAACCTGTAAAATACCATTTTACTTTTACATTTAGAGATTTTGCAATCTCTAAACCTAAATCTACATCTATTCCTTTTGGTTTGTTATTTTCCAAAAAAGAGTAGGGTGGAAAGTTATCATAAACAGCAATAATAATTTCACCACTTTTTTTAATATCATCAAGGCTTCTTGCACTTAATGAAGTAAAAAGTAGTAAAAGTAAAATAGTTGATTTAAGAAATTTTTGCATATTAATCTTTTGGTATAGTAATTAAATATGCTCTAATAGACCACATAGCTTCTTGATTTAAAATACCTTCAAAAGGAGGCATATAAACATTTCCATTTCTAACAGCTCCACCTCTAATTCTTTCTAAGAACCACTCATCACCATCAATTCCATCTTCTAAGTATCTTAAATCAGGAGCAATTCCACCAGAAACAGCACCAAGACCATGACATCTTGCACAGTTTTCACTATAGGCATGTTTTCCAATTTCAATGGCAGTTTTGTTTCCTTTATATGGATTCTCTTCTAGCCATTCAGTTCCTAAAGGTTCTAATCCTTTTGTGTCAACAGGCTGAGGAGTTACACTTCCATGACCAAATGCAAATACTGTTGTGCAAAGTATTGCGAAACCTAGTTTTTGAATTTTATTCATCTTTTTTCCTTTATCATTTTTTTTGATAATGGAACTATACATATATTTTATAGCCTGATTATAGCGATTAAATTTTTTTTTAATACGCTAAATTCAAGCTATAAATCTTCTATACAATTTCATATATTTGTTAATAAAGGCAAAAGATGAGATTAAAAATATTTTTATTTTTTATAGTTTTTCTAATAACTTTAAATGCGCAGCAAAAAATTAGAGTAGGGGTTTTAGCATACGGAACTGTAAATTGGGGATTGGAAATTTTAAAACAAAATAGACTTGATATAAAAAATGGATTTGACTTAGAAATAGTTAAACTTGCCTCAAAAAATGCCCAACTAATTTCACTTCAAGCAAAAGAAGTTGATTTTATAGTCAATGATTGGATTTGGGTAAATAAGCAAAAAAAAGATGGGAAAGATTTTCTTTTTTATCCTTACTCAAAAGCTTTGGGAACTCTAATGGTAAATAAAAATAGCAAAATAAATAAACTGTTAGATTTAGAAAATAAAGAGCTTGGAATCTCTGGTGGAAAGTTTGATAAAACATGGTTACTTTTTAGGGCATATTATAAAAAAATGTATGGGCAATCTTTGGAAAATATTGTAAAACCAATTTTTGCTTCGCCTCCTATTTTAAATAGAAAGATGATGGATAACTCTTTAAGTGCAGCTATTAATTTTTGGCATTTTAACGCAAAACTTCCTCAAAAAGATTTTAAAGCTTTAGTAGGAATTGAAGAGATTTTAGAAAATTTAGATGTAAAAAAAGATATTAGTTTTGTTGGTTGGGTATTTAATAAAGAGTTCGCTTTAAAAAATAGGGATTTAATTAACTCTTTTTTAAAGGCAAGTTTAGATTCAAAAGAGCTTTTAAATAGTGATGATAAACAGTGGAATAAAATAAAACATCTAATGAAAATAAAAGATGAATCAATCTTTGAGAATGTTAAAAAAGAGTATAAAAAAGGGATAATAAAAGAGTTTACAAATGATAATATAAGCGAATTTGAAAAGATATATAAAATACTTTCTTTAGAAGCTGGGGCTAATTATATTAGTAGAGATATCCCCTTTGACAAAACAATATTTTGGTTAAAATAATGATGAAAAATCAAACTAAACTATTTTCTGTAATGCTATTTTTGATTCTTTGGCAAGCTATTTCATTGCTTGCCAATTCTGATTTGTTTCCAAGTTTAATAGATATAGTTAAAAGTTTGAATGAACACATAAAAAACAAAGAGCTTTTTTTAAATTTAGCTATTACTTTATATCGAGTATTTATAGCATTTTTTATAACAATGTTTATTGGGATATTTTTTGGTTTACTTATGGGGTTTTATAGAAGAATTGACGATTTATTAGATTTTTTTCTTGTTTTAGGCTTAAATATTCCAGCTTTGGTTACGATTATTATTTGTTATATTTGGTTTGGATTATCTGATTTTGCTGCAATTATGGCTGTTGTTATAAATAAAGTTCCAATTGTAATTGTAAATATCAGAGAAGGGACTAAAGCCTTTGATAAAAAATATATGGATTTAGCAAAGGTTTATAAGCTATCAAAAAAAGAGATTTTAACTAAAATTTATCTTCCTCAACTTTATCCATATCTAATGGCAACCACAAGATTATCTTTATCATTGATTTGGAAAATAGTATTAGTTGTGGAACTTTTAGGACGAAGTGATGGTATTGGTTTTCAAATTAGTATGTTCTATCAATACTTTGATATTTCATCAATTTTAGCTTACTCTTTAACTTTTATTTTAGTGATTTTATTAATAGAACATAAGATATTAAAACCTATTGATAATAGATTAAGAGTATGGAAATAAAATGCTAAATATAAATATAAAAGAGAAAATATTTAATAAAAAAGTTATATTAAAAGATGTAAATTTAGCTATAAATGAGGGAGAATTTATATCAATAATTGGACCATCTGGTTGTGGTAAAACTACATTATTAAACATAGTTTCTGGGCTTGATGATAATTATAATGGTGAGTTAAATGGAGATTTTTCAAATATTTCATTTATGTTTCAAGATGATAGATTACTTCCTTGGCTTAGTGTAAAAGAGAATTTATTGCTTGTTTCAAAATCAAAAGATATATCAGAAGTTGAAGATTTAATTGATTTGGTAAATTTAAAACATATATTAAATGAGTATCCAAACAGATTATCTGGTGGGATGAAAAGAAGAGTTGCACTTATAAGAGCTTTTATAAATAGACCAAAATTAATTGTTTTAGATGAGCCTTTTATATCACTTGATTTTCCAACTTCAATGGAGTTAAAGGGTGATTTTTTATCTTTTTGTAATAAATTTAATCCAACGGTTATTTTGGTAACCCATGATTTAAGTGAAGCAGTTTATTTATCAAATCGTATTATTTTTTTAAGTAATAATCCCTCAACAAAGATTTTAGATTATGAAAATGATAATAATCAAAATGCCAATTTAAAAATAATAGATGAAAAAAAGAATTTAATTTTGGAATTATATCCCAAGATTCTAGAAGGAAAAATATGAAAAAATATCTTTTTATTTTATTGATTATAAGTTCTTTATTTGCACAAAATACAAAGATGCAAATCTTTAAACCAGTAACTGGTACTTGCCCACAAGATTGGTTAGAAGAGATGACTAAAGAGGTTGATGATGTGGATATTGTCACCTTGATGAATGTGAAAAATTTAAAAAAAGAAATAGGCATTCCAAAGGAGATACAATCATGTAATACTTCCATCTTAGATGATTATATTTTTGAAGGAAATGTTCCAGCCCGTGCCATAAAAGATTTTTTTAAAAGTAAACCAAAAAATTCTATAGGATTATCACTTCCTGCTTATGAAAATGAAAAAAATCCTAAAACTGTATATGTAATATTTGAAGATAAAACTTATAAAATATTTGGAAAATATTAAATTATATCTTCAAAACTTAGATTATCAATTACTTTTTTTAAAATTTTTTCTGTTTGGATTGCTTCGTTTGTAGTTAAGTTTTTATAAATAATATTATTAATGTTATTTGAAATCTCTTCAAATGTTGGTTTTAGATCTTTACCTTTTTGTGTCAATTCTACAAAGGTAACCCTTGAATCGATTTTTGATTTTTCCTTTTTAACATAACCCATTTTTACTAATTTATCGACTAGTATTGTAACTGTTGGTTTTGTTTTATGAATAAAATCTGATATGTCTTTCATGGTAACTTGTTCATTTTCATATAATAAAATAAAAATACTACCATGTGATGGAACAATACCACTTATTTGGTTCTTTTCTAGTTGGGAGATAATTAATCTATTTGATAAATCTGTTACCTTACTTGCAAGGGAAATTAATTCTTTTTTCATTTTTTGATTATAGTTAGATGACTAATTATTGTCAAGGGACTAAATGCAGCAGAAACTGCTACATTTAATCTTTTATTAGAATTTACCATTATTATTTTGCCAAGTAGATTTTTCTGGAATCTCTTCAATTGTATCCCAATGCTCAACAATTTTTCCATCTTCTATTCTAAATAAATCATAAAAACTAGATGCTTTATTCATAAAAATTCCTTTGCTTACTGTTAAAACAAAATTTCCTTCGCCTAAAATCATATAAGTTTTTTCATATTTTATTGGCATTCCTGCTTTTGCTAATGATTTTAAGGCTTCACTTAAACCATTAAGACCGTCTTTTACATTTGGATTATGTTGTAAATATTTTTCTGTAGAAATGTATTCTGTAATTTTACTTGGATTTTTACCAAATAAAACATCATTTATAAAGTTTGAAACTAATTGTTTGTTTGAATCTGTTAATTCTTTATCTATTATTTGTACATCTCCGTCAAACTGTGTTCTTCCACTTGCAGTTGTTTCTGAGATTTCTTCTAAATTATCCCAGTGTTCTACAATTTTCCCATTCTCAAATCTAAAAATATCAAAACCAACTTTTGGACCAAAGAAGTTGTATTTTGTATGAGTAAATACATAATTCCCATCTTCAAAAGTTCTAAGAACTTCTACTTTTGCACTTCCTTTAGGAAGTTTACTTAATACTTCTCCAAGCCCAGACAAACCATCTTTTACTGCTAAATTGTGTTGAATATATTTATTTTGATTAATATATTCTACTGGTTTTGTATCACCTGTTTCAATTGAGTTTAATAACTCTACAACTTTTTCTTTTTTTGTAATTTGTTTATTTTGTTTTTGTAAATTTGTATTATTTACATAAGCTGTGAAAGCTAAAATAACCAATATTAGTATTCCTAAATTCTTTTTCATCTTGTATCCTTTTTTATTTTTAGTTAGATATCTAACTATTTATAACAGAATTATAGTTAGATATCTAACTAATGTCAAGTAAAGATATAAAATTCTTTGAAAAGAGTCTATTTTATGGAGTTTATCCTAAGCTATTTAAAATTAGTTTTTTTAGTTTTTCGTTTATTTTATTGGCAGTTTTGTCATTTTCTTTAAATGTTTTGTAGAATTTATATGAGATATAGGTTATATTTTTATCTTTTTGATAAATTGATATGGCTAGTGGACAATAGTTTATATTATTGAAATTTTCTTTTAGCATTTGCAAAGTAAAACTACTTTTACAAATGCCTAGATTTATTCCTTTTTTCAAAACTCCTTTTTCTTTAAGGAAAGTTGCCACTTCATTTGTAGCTTTTGCAAGATTTAGTTCATAAACGATAGTAAAACCTTCATAATTTATCTCATCTTTTAAATTTACTAAATCTTTTTCAAAATTGGAATTAGTAATTTCTACTAAAAATAGATTTTTATTTTCGATTATTTTATAATCTGCGTTTAAAAAGCAGAAAACTAATGAAAATAGGAAAAATATTTTCATTAGTTTTTACACTCCATTTCAAAAGGTGCAATTCCCAAAGTATCTAAATCTGTAACTGGATGTAAAAATCCAACTTGGGGTGAAGTAGATATCAAAGCTCGCGGTTGTGCAAGTGAAATAGGAACTCTTATTTGTCCGTTATAATCTCTAAATGAGAGTTTTCTACCCAAATATGCACCCAATTCAAACTCTTTTGAATAAATATAATTAATATTTGTTTGTAAATCTTTTGATTTGGTATGTATTAGTGAGTTTATAACTGTTCTAATTGCTATCCAGTTTGCAAAATCACGTGATTCCATCCATCTTGAAGAATATTTTTCAAATCTACTTTGCATTTGAGCAGCACCCCAAGCTTCAATTACCTTATGCCATAGAACAGGTGTTAGCCCTTGTGTTCCTGCAATTGGACGTGGTAACCAAGTGTTAAAATATAAAAACTCCCCAAAATCTCCATAAAAATCTGAAACTACTACTACATCATAATCATTAGCTTGAGTAAAAGATGGAAACTCTGCACTTGCTTTTCTTCTTATGTCACTATTTGTTTCCCAAGTTTTTTCTTTCACAATTTTTAGACCAAACTTTTTAGCAGATCTTTTTATATCAGTTGATATTTCAATATCTTTTATATTTTTGCCACTTAATAAAAAGATATTTTTAAAATCTCTTTTTACCAAAAATTGAACTAAACCATCATAAAGCATAGCATTACTTGGAGTTGTATGAAGTAGGTTTTTTCGACAAAAGTTTTTACGTAAACTTGTAGTTGGGCTACTTGCATTTAAAAATAGTGCTTTTTTTGAAAATGAAGAATTTACCAATTCCTTTAATAAATCATCTTCTACATTAAGTACAACAAAACTATTTCCAGCATTTATAAATCTTTCAAAACTTTGTATTAACTCTTTTTTATCATATGAGATTGAACTTATAAGATTATATTTTTGATTTAAAAACTTTGCACTTTTATTACTATCTATAATAGCAATTTGAGCACCTTTTATTCCTAAGTCTTCGGGTTCTTCAATGACATTTGACAAAACTGGTGGTTTTTTTATTTTTTGTTCTAGGTACAAAATATTTATATCTAGAATTTCTGCTTTTATAAAACCGATTAAAAAAAATATTAATAATATAGATTTCATTTATTTGCCTTTAAAACTTTTCTTTAGTATATAGAAGTTTTATAGCCTAAGTTTAGCAAAAAACATATCGCTAAACTTAGGCTATAAATATCATATACAATTACAAAAATTAATTACAAGGAAATGAAGATGAAAAAAATAGTTTTAGCTTTAACAATTATTACAAGCTTTTTATTTGCAGATACAATATATGTTTCAAATGAAAAGGATAATACTTTATCTGTGATTGATTCAAATACAAATAAAGTAATCGATACTATTAATGTAGGTCAAAGACCTAGGGGAATACTTTTAAGTAAGGATTACAGTAAATTATATATTTGTGCAAGTGATGATGATACGGTACAAGTTATGGATATAAAAAGCAAAAAGATTTTATATAATTTACCTTCAGGTGAAGACCCAGAACAGTTTGCTTTAACTCCAGATGGAAAAGAGATATATATATCAAATGAAAATGATGCAATTGTAACTGTTGTTGATACTGAAAATAGAACAGTATTAAAACAAATCGATGTTGGAGTTGAACCTGAAGGGATGGCTGTAAGCCCTGATGGAAGTGTGGCAATAAATACTACTGAAACATCAAATTTTTTACATTGGATAGATACAAAAACTAAAGAGATAATTCATAATACCTTAGTAGATCAAAGACCAAGACATATAGAGTTTTCAAAAAGTGGTGATAAGGTTTGGGCTTCATCTGAAATAGGTGGAACGGTTATGGTTGTTGATTCTAAAACAAAAGAGGGAGTTGTTAAAATAACTTTTAAAATACCAGGTATTTTTAAAGATTTAATTCAACCAGTTGGTATAAAACTAACACGTGATGGAAAATATGCCTTTGTAGCTTTAGGACCTGCAAATCATGTGGCTGTAATAGATGCAAAAACATATAAAGTTTTAAAATATTTACTTGTGGGAAAAAGAGTTTGGCAGTTAGCTTTTGTACATGGAGAAAAAAAACTTTATACAACAAATGGTGTTAGTGGAGATGTTTCAGTAATAGATGTGGATTCATTAAAAGTTGAAAAAAGTATAAAAGTTGGAAGATACCCTTGGGGTCTTGCAGTTATTCCAAAGTAAAATCATGAAAAATAGTATTTTAGATTTTAAAAATGTAGATTACTCCTATGGTCAAAAGGTTGCTTTAAATAATGTTTCTTTAACTATAGAAAAGGGAACTTTTTTTGTACTTTTAGGACTTAATGGAGCAGGTAAATCTACAATCTTTTCACTTATTACAAGGTTGCAAAATCTTCAAAAAGGTGAAATAGATATAGATGGTCATCCTATAAAAAATTATTCTAAAGCTTTAAGGGATATTGGGATTGTATTTCAAGAGCCAACTTTAGATTTGGATTTAACAGTAAAACAAAATCTATATTATTATGGTTCATTAAAAGGTTTGAGTTTTAAACAGACTTTAAAATCTATTGATTTGCAAATAAAAAAACTAGAGTTAGAAGATATTTTAGATACTCAAGTGAGAAAATTAAATGGTGGACATAGAAGAAGAGTTGAGATATTAAGAGCACTTATAAATAAGCCTAAGTTGTTACTTTTAGATGAAGCAACAGTTGGGCTAGATGTAAAAAGTAGATTTGATATATTAAATTATGTAAGAAGTTTAGTAAAAGAAGAGGGAATTTCAGTACTTTGGATTACACATTTATTTGATGAGGTAGATTTAGATGATGATATATCCATAATAAAATCAGGAGAGATTGTTTACAGTGGAATTGTAAATGAACTAATGGCAAAGTATGAAAAAGAGAATCTTATTGATACTTTTAATTTTCTTGTGGGATAGATTATGAAAAAATATTTATATTGTATGCAAGGGATTGTTTATAAAGAGTTAATAAGATTTTTAAAACAAAAGAGTCGTTTCTTTTCAGCACTTGTTCGTCCACTTCTTTGGCTTTTTATCTTTTCTGTTGGTTTTAAAACAGCCCTTGGACTTGCTATTATCCCTCCATATGAAACATATATTACATATGAAACATATATTGTCCCTGGATTAGTTGGAATGGTTTTACTTTTTAATGGTATGCAAAGTTCTTTGACTATGATATTTGATAGAGAAATGGGAAGTATGAAGATACTTTTAACTTCATATATAAATAGAAACTATTTGCTTTTTTGTAAAATGTTTGCAACTTCAATTGTATCTACTATTCAAGCGATTACATTTTTATTTGTTGCAAAACTTTATGGTGTAGATATTTCTATTTTAGCAATAATTGTGACTATTCCTGTGATTATTATTTCATCTATTATCTTAAATGCTTTTGCACTTTTTATCTCTTCTGTTATTAAGCAGTTAGAAAATTTTGCAACGGTTATGAATTTTGTAATTTTCCCAATGTTCTTTTTGAGTTCTGCACTTTATCCACTTTGGAAAGTAAAAGATTCTTCGATTTTACTTTTTAATATTTCTTCATACAATCCATTTACTTATATTGTAGAGTCAATTAGGTTCTGTTTATATTTGAAATTTGATTTTGAACTCTTTTTTGTATTGGGAATTTCTTTTATAATTGCCCTAAATATGGCATTTCTAGGTTTCAAAAGTAAAAAAGTAAATCATAGCTAAATTCAGGCTATACAACTCATGTATACTTCCAAACAGACAAATTTTCAGTTTGTTATTTACTATAATAAGGAGAAAAAAATGATTAACAAAAAGCTACTAACTAGCGCAGCAGCCATCACACTATCTGCACTAATTAGCGGGTGCGTTACGTCAAACAGCACGATGAATAATAACACAAGTGAGGTTATAAAACCATCATTTGCACCTGTTACAAATATGGAAATCTTAAATGATGAAAAAAGTACTGGGGATGTACTTACTAATGGTATGGGATTAAAAGGGCAAAGATTCTCTCCACTTAGTCAAATCAATAAAGATACAGTAAAAGATTTAGTTCCTGTATGGAACTTCTCTTTCGGTGGGGAGAAACAAAGAGGGCAAGAATCACAACCAATTGTTAAAGATGGAGTTATGTATGTAAGTGCGTCTTATTCAAGAGTGTTTGCTATAAACATAGCAAATGGAGAAGAGTTATGGCAATATGATGCAAAACTTCCAGATGCAATTTTGCCATGTTGTGATGTTATCAACAGAGGTGTTGCAATATATGATAATGTAGTTATTTTTGGAACACTAGATGCAAAACTTGTTGCACTTGATAGAAAAACTGGAAAAGTAGTTTGGAAGAAAAAGGTTGCTAACTATAAAGATGGTTATTCAATTACTGCTGCTCCAATTATCGTAAAAGATATGGTAATTACTGGTGTTGCTGGTGGTGAGTTCGGTATTGTTGGAAAAGTTGAAGCTAGAAATGCAAAAACTGGTGAAGTAATTTGGACTAGACCTACTGTTGAAGGTCATATGGGTTACTTAAATGGTAAAGAAAATGGAATTACTGGTGGAGAAGCTGGTCGTACTTGGCCTGGTGATTTATGGAAATCAGGAGGAGCTGCAACTTGGCTTGGAGGAACTTATGATCCAGAAACTAACCTATTATTTTTTGGAACAGGAAATCCAGCACCTTGGAATTCACACTTAAGACCAGGGGATAACTTATATAGTTCATCAAGACTTGCTATTAATCCAGAAACTGGGAAAATTGTTTGGCATTTCCAAACAACTCCACATGATGGTTGGGATTTTGATGGGGTTAATGAGTTAGTATCATTTGATTATAAAGATGCAAGTGGTAAAACTGTAAAAGCTGCAGGAACTGCAGATAGAAATGGTTTCTTCTATGTCTTAAATAGAGAAAATGGTAAATTTATTACAGCTAATCCATTTGTTTCAAATATCACTTGGGCAACTGGAATTGGAAAAGATGGAAGACCATTATATACAGCTGATGGAAGACCAGGAAATCCAAATGGTGAAAGTAAAGGAAAATCTGTATTTTCAGTACCGTCATTCTTAGGTGGAAAAAACTGGATGCCAATCTCTTTTTCTCAAAAAACAAATATGTTCTATGTCCCATCAAATGAGTGGGGTATGGATATTTGGAATCAACCAGTTTCATATAAAAAAGGTGCTGCTTATTTAGGTGCTGGGTTTACTATTAAACCAATATTTGAAGACCATATTGGTTCACTTAAAGCAATTGAACCATTAACTGGAAAAATCAAATGGAACTATAAAAATCCTGCACCATTATGGGGAGGAATTTTATCTACAGCTGGTGGACTTGTATTTGCAGGAACTCCTGAAGGTAAATTCTTAGCATTTGATGATGAGTCTGGTGATATTTTATATAAATTCAATGTTGGTTCTGGAATCGTTTCTTCTCCAATTACTTGGGAACAAAATGGTGAACAATATGTTGCTATAGTATCTGGTTGGGGTGGAGCTGTTCCTTTATGGGGTGGTGAAGTTGCTAAAAAAATCAAAAACATCAACCAAGGTGGAACTGTACACGTATTTAAATTACATAAGTAATTTTAAAAATCTTAAAAAGGAGGGCAAAAAAATGAAATGGGAAACACCAGCGTTTGTTGATAATAGATTTGGTTTTGAAGTTACAATGTATATTTGTCACGTATAAGGTTAAATCTAAGTAAATGTTAAAGGGGCTAGAAAGTTAGTCCCTTTGTATGTCGAGTTAAAGTTGAAATACAGAAGTTTTACTTCTGTATTTTGTTTACTAAATTTAATTTCATAAAATTAAATTTAATAAGCAAAAAAGAGAGAAATATTATGAAAATAGAAATTTTAGGTTCATCTGCTGGTGGTGGACTTCCTCAATTTAATTGTAATTGTGATAACTGTAAAGCCTATAGAGATGGTAAAAAAACAGTTATAAAAAGAACACAAAGCTCTATTACAATAAGTGAGGATGGAGAAAATTGGATTTTATTTAATACTTCTCCTGATATTTTAGAGCAAATTCATAATTCACCCTTTTTACAACCGCAAAAAAGACGGGAAACTAAAATAAAAGCTATAGTTTTTATTGATGCCCAAATTGACCATACAACAGGGCTTTTGATGTTAAGAGAAGGTTGTCCCCATGAAGTATATTGTACAAAAGAGGTAAATGAAGAACTAAATACATCTTTTCCTCTTTTTAAGATGTTAACCCATTGGGATGGTGGAGGAGTAAAATATAATGAAATTACTCCAAACAATAAAGCTTTTGAAATACCAGTTATGCCAAGCTATGAGTTCTTTGCACTTCCTCTTATTTCTAATGCTCCTCCATATTCTAAATATAGAGATAGACCAAGAGCTGGAGATAATATTGGAGTTGTAGTTAAAAATAAAACTACAGGAAAAAAACTTTTTTATCTTCCTGGACTTGGTGTTATAGAAAAACATATTGTAGATGAGATGGCTGATGCTGATATTTTACTTATTGATGGAACAGTTTGGACAAATGATGAGATGATAAAAAATGGTTTTTCTACAAAATTAGGAACTGATATGGGACATATTCCATTAAGTGGAGAAGATGGACTTATCAAGATACTTGATACTTTGGAAAAACCAAGAAAGATATTAATTCATATAAATAATACAAACCCAATACTTGATGAAGAAAATGATGAGTATAAAGAACTAATTTCACATGGGATAGAAATATCCTATGATGGGATGAGTATCGAAATTTAGTAAAATAAAAGGAGACAATATGACAAAAAGAATGGATAAATTACTAAGCAAAGAAGAGTTTGAGGCAAAACTAAGAGGTATGGGTGAAATGTATCACATTCATCACCCTTTCCATATAAGAATGTATGAAGGAAGTTGTACTAAAGAAGAGATTCAAGGTTGGGTTGCAAATAGATTTTATTATCAAACAGCTATTCCAATTAAAGATGCTGCAATTATGTCAAATAATCCACCACTTGAAGATAGAAGAAAATGGATTGATAGAATAATTGACCATGATAGTGTTGGTGGAGGAATTGAAGCTTGGTTAGAACTTGGTGAAGCTGTAGGATTAGATAAAGAGGATTTGATTTCTCATAAATATGTTTTACCTGCTGTAAAATTCGCAGTTGATGCTTATGTAAACTTTGCAAAACAAAGACCTTGGAAAGAAGCTGCAATGTCATCATTAACAGAGATGTTTGCACCACAAATTCATCAACAAAGACTTGACACTTGGCCAAAAAACTATCCATGGATAGAGCAAAGTGGATTAAGATATTTTCAGAAAAGATTAACCGAAGCAAGAAGAGATGTTCAGCATGGATTGGCATTAACGTTAGAAGAATTTAATACTGTTGAACTTCAAGAAAGAGCTTGCGAAATTTTACAATTTAAACTTGATATTTTATGGGTTATGGTAGATGCACTTTATTTAGCTTATGAGCTTAAAAGACCACCATATTTTAATATAAAGGGTTGTAATGCAACTAGAAAAATCAATTGTAGTGAATAACCATTTTCAACTACAGTATGAAGAAGCACAAGGGTGCTTCGTTTTATTATATCCAGAAGGTATGGTTCAGCTAAATCAAAGTGCTGGTGAGATTATGAATTTATGTGATGGCAAAAATACATGTTTGGATATTGCAAAAATTTTAGAAGAAAAGTTTCAAATGGCTGATTTAAAAAAAGATGTTGAAGCTTTTTTAAATGAAGCTTTACAGCGTAAGTGGGTGATGTATGGAAACTAATATTAAACCTCCTTTATGGATGCTTTTAGAATTAACTCATAAGTGTCCTTTGGAGTGTTCATATTGTTATAATCAACTGGATTTTGCCAATACTAAAGATAGTATGAGTAAAGAAGATTGGTTTAGAGTTATGGAAGAAGCTAGAGCAATGGGTGCTGTTCAGTTAGGATTTTCAGGTGGTGAGCCACTTTTAAATAAAGACATTTTAGAAATAGTTAAAAAAGCTGCTGATTTAAAATTTTATACAAATCTTATAACTTCAGGTGTTGGAGCTGATTTATCTATTGTTCCAAAGCTAAAAGAAGCTGGATTAAAAACTGTTCAACTTGGAATCCAATCACATGATGCTAATACAACAGCCCTTATTACAAATAATAAAACTGCACAAAAAGATAAAATAGCATTTGCAAAAGCTTGTAAAGATAATGGTTTACAACTTATAGTTAACTCATGTATTACAAGACAAAATATTCATCAAATAGGTGAAATTATTGAGTTTGCTGAATCTCTTGGTGCTAATTATTTAGAAATAGCAAATATACAATATTATGGTTGGGCATTAAAAAATATAGACGCACTTTTACCTACACAAGAACAACTAAAAAAAGCAAAAGAAGTGGTTGATTTTTATAGGGAAAAAAGAGATGATATGAAAGTATTTTTTGTGGTACCTGATTATTATGCTACAAGACCAAAAGCTTGTATGAATGGCTGGGGAACAACATTTTTAACTATAAATCCAGATGGAGTAGCACTTCCTTGTAATACTGCAAATACTTTGCCACTTGAATTTCCAAATGTAAAAGATTTTTCAGTAAAAGAGATATGGAATGATAGTGAAGCTTTTAATTTCTTTAGAGGCGATAAGTGGATGAAAGAGCCTTGCAGAACTTGTCCTGAAAAAGAGATTGATTTTGGAGGATGCCGATGTCAAGCATATGCGCTTACAAAAGATATGAATGAATCTGATCCTGTTTGTGATAAATCTTCTTATCATAATGTAGTTGTTCAAAAAGTTGAAACAGCTTTAAAATCTACAAGTGAGCCTATTTATAGAAATAGACAAAACTCACTTCTTTTAATGAATGAGGCATAAATAAACGTAAGAGATTATCTTACGTTTATTGATTGAAGTTTTATGAAGAATTAGTTAGGTCTTTCAACCATATAACCAATTCCTCTAATATTTATAATAAAGTCTTCTTTTAGAACTTTTTTCACCCGGTTTACTTCAGCTCTTATTGTTGCATTATCAATATAGTCATCATTCCAAACATAATCCCTAAACATATCATAATTACAAACTAAACTTCTATTTGCTGCTAATAAATCTATGATTTGAATTTGTCTTTTAGGTAAAATTTGTGGTTCGTTATTAAAAAGTAAAACCATATTTTTAGAGTCATAGCTATATGATTTAGATAACCTTTTATGTTCTTGTGGAACTTGCATGGTCTTTAAAATTTTATTTATTCTAAGTGTTAACTCTTTTAGGTGAAAAGGTTTTTTCAAATAGTCATGACAACCTATGTCAAAAGCTCTTGTAATATCCTCAATATCAATGAGTGCTGATATAAAAATTGTAGGAACCATTCTTTTTTGTTTATGTAAATCTTCTAAAATAGTAAGTCCATCAGTATCAGGAACATTTATATCAAAAACAAGTAAATCAAATTTTTCTTTTTGCAAGGTTTCTAAACAATGTTTACCATCCATTACAGAAATTACAGCATGACCTGTTGATTGTAGATATTGTGTAATTGCTTTATTTAGCATAATATCATCTTCAAGTAGTAATATTTTCATTTATTTCCTTTGAATATGTATGTAAAACATGTATTATCAGAATCAGAAGTGACATTAATTATTACTCCCTCTTCATCACAAATTCTTTTAACTAAATTTAGTCCTAAGCCAAAACCATTTTTTGACTCTTCTTCTCTATAGTATTCATCAAATATTTTTTGAGGATCTTGTATTTTTTTAGAATGACTGGAAACAGAAAATTTAAAAAAGTTAGTAATTTTTTCAACTTTAACAGTGATATCTTCACCTTTATTTGTGTATTTGATGGCATTTGATATTGTATTATCAACTATTCTTTGTAGTTTTGTTTCACTAAAATTTATAATCATTTCAGGACAATTACATTCTAAAATAAATTTTGAAGAGACTTGTGTTGCTACGCTTTTAAAAAAATATACTCTACTTCGTACAAAATCTACTAAATCTAAAGAATAAACTTTATAATTAACTTGGTCTTTTTTTACCAAATAACTCAAGTCATCATAAATAGAAAAAATACTTTTCATGGCAACTTCAATATTTGATAAATACTCATTTTTGCCATTTTGCATCTCATATAATTCTATATTACTCATAATTACAGATAGTGGAGTATTGGTTTCATGAACTGCATGTCTTAAAAAGAGTTTTTGATTTTTTAGAATTTTTTGTGAATATTTCATCTGTTTTTCTAAAACTTTTGATTGTTCGTTATGATCTTTTGCACTTTGTTGAATTAAGTTTGTAAGTGCTTGGATTGTTTTGGCATAAGAACTCTCTGTTTCATTTATTATTTGGCTTGGTTTAATTAAATCATTACTTGAGTGTTGAGCATTTTCAGTTAAACCAACTAAAGTAATGGTTTGGTTCATAAGTTCATTTTTTTCATTGGTATGAAAAAACTCTGCATAAGTAAAAAATCCCGATGTAGGAGCTATTGAAGCAAAGGGTTCAATTTCTACTTTAATAAGACTTTGCATATATCTTCGTCTTGCCATACAAGAGTAGATAAAAAATGTTTCTGCTTGGTAGTTATTTATATTTTTTAAATAATTTACTGGATTTTTCATAATCATCTCTGCATTTGCAAAACCAAGTCTTACTTTATCTCCTTTATATAAATTCCCTCCACAACCAAAACTTCCATCTGGATAACGAGTCAAAACAGCTCTTGCTACAGAGATACCATTCCTTTGAACTATAAGTGGAAATTCTGTGTATGAGTCAGAACTACCTAAATATTTTTCATAAAACTCTATTGCATCCATCCCTGCAATTTCATATATCCTATTTCCTTTTACTTTATCAATAGTATGTTCAATTCCAATTGGTGACCAATCGTATTTATGGTCGTTGAATACTTGTAAAATATCTGAGTTAAGGGATACTGCAACTGCACCACAATTTATAACTTTTTTTCCACATGAGATAAAGGTTTGTGTAAAGTGCCCATTGTCTCCTGCCATTCCACCACAAACCATAACCTTTTCATTAAAAGCAGTGATTCCTTTTAGATAATCTTCTCCATTGGTACTTGTACCATCTGTAAAGGTAATGATTAACTTAGTATTCGGTGTTACAAGTTCTTTTGCAATTTCAAAACCACTATTAAAAGAGTTTGTCCCTTCTTTTATAGAAGCTTTTATTGTAGTGTGTTTAAAAACGGATATTGAAATAACTGTTTTAAAAGTGGATACTTTTTTATCTTTTATTTCACCATCTGTTGTTGTTCCAAGTATTACAGCATTTGGTAGATTATCACTTAATAGATTAATCAAATATTGTAAAGTATTTTCATTTTGTCCACAAAATACTTGAATAAGAATATTTTTTTCATCTTTAAATAAAGAATAATCTATCTCTGTTTTAAATGAATTATTTTGATATGTGTAGTTATAGGTATTCATAAAAATATTGTAGCATAAAATATTAATTTTCTCATAAAAAAATTAGTGAATTCCCCCATGCTATACAAATGCTATAAAAGCTATATTATGGGCTTTGTAGAGATTTTTATATCGCTATATTCATGCTATACTTTTCGCTATATTCAGGCTATAAAATTCCAGTAAGATTTCATTACAGAAAAAATTTGGCTATCAAACTTTTTCAGATTTTTGACATTAATTTATACAAAAGGAAAAAAAATGGCATACGCAAAACCGACTTACAAATCTCAATATGAGAACTTTATTGGTGGAGAGTGGATAGCTCCAAAAAGTGGTGAATATTTTGAAAATATTTCTCCTGTGGATGGTAAAGTTTTAACAAAAATACCAAGATCAAATGAGCAAGATGTTGAGTTAGCAATTCAAGCTGCAAATAAAGCATTTGAATCATATAAACATACTTCAGTAGTTGAAAGAAGTAATCTTTTAAATAAAATTGCAGATGCAATTGAAGCAAACTCTGAAGCTTTAGCTATTGCTGAAACTTTAGATAATGGTAAAGCAGTTAGAGAAACTTTAGCAGCTGACGTTCCTTTAGTTGTTGACCATTTTAGATATTTTGCATCTGTAATTAGAGCAGAATCTGGAACAGTGGCTGATTTAGATGAAAATACAATTTCACAAGAAGTTTATGAGCCATATGGTGTTGTTGCTCAAATTATTCCTTGGAATTTCCCATTATTAATGGCTGCATGGAAACTTGCTCCTGCATTAGCTGCTGGAAACTGTATTGTTATGAAACCAGCAAGTGCAACTCCAATGTCAATCTTAATTTTAATGGAAACAATCCAATCAGTATTACCAGCAGGTTGTGTTAACATTATTAATGGTGCAGGTGGAAAAATTGGTAAATACCTTTCTACTCACCCTGATATCAAAAAAGTTGGCTTTACTGGTGAAACTACAACTGGTCAATTAATTATGCAATATGCAACAGAAAACATTATTCCATCTACTTTAGAACTTGGTGGAAAATCACCAAACATCTTCTTAGAATCAATTATGGATGCTGATGATGAGTTTTTTGATAAAGCTATCGAAGGTTTAGTTTTATTTGCATTTAACTCGGGAGAAGTTTGTACTTGTCCATCAAGAGCATTAATCCAAGAATCAATCTATGAGCCATTTATGGCAAGAGTTTTAGAGCGAGTTAAAGCTATTAAATTAGGTGATCCACTAGATCCTACTTGTATGATGGGTGCACAATGTTCTTTAAATCAAAAAGAGAAAATCCTAGAGTACATCAAAATTGGTAAAGAAGAAGGGGCAGAGTGTTTAATTGGTGGAGATGTTTATGAATCAGAAAAATATCCAAATGGATTTTATATTCAACCAACAATATTCAAAGGTCACAATAAAATGAGAATCTTCCAAGAAGAGATTTTTGGACCAGTATTATCAGTAACTACATTTAAAGATGAAGATGAAGCATTAGCAATCGCAAATGATACTGTGTATGGTTTAGGTTCTGGTGTTTGGTCAAGAGATGCACACCAATTACATAAATTTAGTAGAGGAATAGAAGCAGGTAGAGTTTGGGTTAACTGTTATCACTTATATCCTTCTCATGCTTCATTTGGTGGATATAAAAAATCAGGAATTGGGCGAGAAACTCATATGATGATGTTAAACTCTTATAGACATACAAAAAATATCTTAACTTCTTACAGCAAAAATGCTTTAGGATTTTTTTAATAGATAAAGTATAGGGAATATTCCCTATACAAATTAAGGATAAATATGGATACGCGAAGAGTAGTCGTAACAGACGCTGCAGCTGAAATAGTTGAACGATTGAAAGAAGAAAATGGTGATTTAGTTTTCAATCAAAGTGGTGGATGTTGTGATGGTACAGCACCTATGTGTTATGCAAAAAGTGATTTTTATGTTCCAAGTCGAAATGTAAAACTAGGTGAAATTTGCGGATGCGAATTTTTCATAGATAAAGACCAATTTGAGTATTTTAGACACTCACAAATTATTATTGATGTGAAAAAAGAATCAAGTGCTTTTGGAAACTCTTTTTCACTAGAAATAGATTTGGGTTATCAGTTTATAACAAAATCTCGAATCTTTACAGATGAAGAGTATAAAGAAGTAGAAAAAGAAGATTTAAAATAAAATGCTACTTTTTAATAAGTAGCATTTTAAATCTATCTCCCATACCTGTAGGGTCAATTAAGGTTTTTACCTTTTGTACCTCTTTTAAATAGTTTTCCTCACTTACATTTTTTTGTAATATTTCAAGTAATTCTAAAATACCAAATTCTACTAAAGCTTTTAGTTGAGTTTTATATTCTACTTCACATTTACAAATATCAGTAAAACTGTCTATAACATGTGAAAAATTTACATCATAGGTAATATCTGAATTTTTATAAAGTTTTTTTAAATCAAGATTTTCTTCAAAGATTGGAAATACTTCATGTTTTGAATAAACCCTACATGAAAAATCATTTCTAGGATATTTTTCCCCATAATCAAAGGTTATAAAATGAAAGTTTTTAATATTTGAACAAATATTTTTTGAAAACTCTTCATAACCAAGAGAGAGTTCACCTTTTGTGATTTTGTATTTTTTACATTTGTTGATGATGTTTTCATCAATACAATCTTTAAACTCTATTTTGTCATTATTTACAACTGCAGTTTGAAGTTTCTTTTCTTTTGTATAAATTAGCTCACAAGGAAAAGCATCATAAATCTCATTTGCTACAATAAAAGCATGGTCAAGTTTTACTTCACTAATATCATTATAAAAATTTACTTTTATATTATCTCCAAAAGAGTTTTGTAAATAGTTTTTTTGTTCAACTCTTAAATGTTCAAATCGCTCTACTATAGCAAAGTTAAGAGTATCAAGAAGTTTAGGATTTAAGGTATAAATAAATTGGATAATATCAGCTAACAAATAGCCATGATGTGCACCAATTTCTAAAATAGTTGTATTTGCAGGAAGTTCATTTTTCAAAATAGTATCAACAATTTTTTTACCAATTGTTCCACCAAAAAATATTGAAGTTGAAACTGCTGTAAAAAAATCTCCATCTTTACCAATTGCCTTATATTTTGTATAATAACCATCCTGGCCATAAAGCCAAGAGTTAAAATAATCACTAAATTTTATATTCATAGAAGTAGTTTATCTAAAAACTGTTTATAAAATGTTACTACAGTGTAACTGCTATTATGATATAATCAATCAGAAAATATGAAAGGATAATTAATATGCACAAAAGAACAAAAATATTAGCAACACTAGGCCCAGCAAGTGATACGATTGAAATAATTGAAGGTTTAATTAAAGCTGGTGCAAATATGTTTAGACTTAACTTCTCGCATGGAAGTCATGAATACCATTTAAATACATTAAATAACATTAGAAAAGCGATGGAAAATCTTAATACAACAGTTGCTGTTTTACAAGATATTTCAGGACCAAAGGTGAGAATTGGGGATTTAAAAGAACCTTTTGAACTTAGAAAAGGTGACACAATTAGATTTGTAAAAGAGGATATTGTAGGATATCAAGAATCAGATAATGAATATGTAGCTTCATTAAACTATCCTGAACTACTTGATAAAGTAAAAAAAGGTGAGTATATTTATTTATATGATGGAACTATTAGAGCAAAAGTTATAGAAACAGGAGCTCAAGTTAAAGCTGAAATAGAAAATCATGGAAAATTGGGTTCAAGAAAAGGTGTAAATTTCCCAAATACTGTAATTGATATTGATGTAATAACTGAAAAAGATAAAAAAGATATTGCTTGGGGAGTTGAAAATAAAGTTGACTATTTTGCTATTTCATTTGTACAAAACAAAAGAGATATGTTACATGCCAGAGAACTTTTAGATGGTTATTGTGGAAAATTAATTGCAAAAATTGAGAAATTTGATGCAGTTGAAAATATTGATGAAATTATTGAAGTAAGTGATGGTTTAATGGTTGCAAGGGGAGATTTAGGGATAGAAGTTCCTTATTATGAAGTTCCAACAATCCAAAAAAGACTTATCAAAAAAGCAAATGCAGCTTGTATTCCAGTAATAACAGCAACTCAAATGCTTTTATCAATGACAGAAAATGAAAGAGCAACAAGAGCAGAAATCTCTGATGTTGCAAATGCAGTTTTAGATGGAACTGATGTTGTTATGCTTTCAGAAGAGAGTGCAGTTGGAACAGATCCTGTTAATGTTGTAGAAACTATGAGTAATATTATTGCAAAAACAGAAGAGATTTATAACTTTGATAAACAAGATAAACTAGCATATTTAGATGAATTTGATGTAATTCAAGGAACAGTTACAAAACTTGCAGATGATTTAGGTGCAAAGGGTATTTTAGCCCTTACAAGTTCAGGTAAATCAGCTATGAAAATATCAAGATATAGACCAAAAACAAAAATATTGGCATTTACACATAAGAAAAAAACTTTAAGTACATTATGTGCTATTTGGGGAGTTTATCCAATTTCTGTAATAAAAGAGGGACAAGCTTCTAAGATGATTCAAAAGATGTTAAAGAATTTAGAATCAAGAAAAATACTTGATAAAACAGGACCATATATTGCAACTATTGGATATCCAGCAGGTATTCCTGGAAGTACAAATACTATCAAAATCCTAACAGAGGGTGAGATAGAGTATTATTTAAATTTACCAAATAAGAAGAAGTAATTCTTCTTATTTACTTTTATTATTTTGCATTATTTTTAGAATTACATCATCAGTTTTTTTCATTCCATATTGAGACAAAATACCAATATTTTTTATAGTATCTTCAATATTATCAGCAATAATTCCATCTCCACCATGTAAATATTTATCATTTAAGGCAAGCATAGAAGAATCAAAAGCAGCATATATTCCAGTAGCTATTTTAGTTGCACAAGATGCTTTTGCTCCATCACATATTATCCCAGAGATATTTCCAAGACTATTAGAAATAGCTTTACAAATTGTCTCAAAATCTGCATTTTCCAAATAAGCAATTGCTCCACTAACAGCACTTGTAGCACACATAACGCCACAAAATGCTGACAATCTTCCTATATTTGTTTTAAGATGAATTGTAGTCAAATGGGAAAATAATAAGCCTCTTAATAATTTTTCATGATTAAAATTTCTTTCTAGACAGTATTTAATTATGGGTAAAGAGGCTGTCATACCTTGATTTCCGCTTCCACTTGTGGTCATAACAGGTAAAGAACAACCGCTCATTCTAGCATCACTTCCAGCACTTGTAAAACTTGCACACTTATTTCTTAAATCATTACCATAAAGTCCAACATTGATATTTTTCTGAATTAAGCTTCCAATATTTACACCATATTCTTCATTTAGTCCAGCATTTGCTATGGCACTGTTATATTCAATTACTTGGGAAAAAAGTGAATTTACTTTTGATACATCCATTGTATTAGAGATTTCATAGATAGTCTTCATATCTAGAATTGACCTATCATCTTTTGAAGTTTTAAAATCAATATCATTACAAATTTGTTCAAGTAAGAGTTCGCCATTTTTCTCTATTTTTGTAATATTGGTATGAAAGTGTTTAATTTCAACCAAAGAGTAGCTATCTTTGTATTTCGCAATAATCTTAATATACAATTTCACATCAGTTTTATCATGGATAACATTTATTTTATGACTATTTAAATATTGTTTAACTTCTTTAATATCCTCTTCATTTAATTTACTAATTACCATAAGTTCATCATCTGCATCTCCTGCAATAGCACCTAATGCAGTTGCAGCTTCAATACCAATCATTCCACCAGAGTTTGGAATAGAAACAGATTTGACATTTTTTATGATATTTCCAGAAACATAAACTTCTAAATTACTAGGAATATTGCCTAATATTTGTACTGCTTTTGCACTCACATAGGCAATAGCAATTGGCTCGGTACAGCCTTGTGCAGGAACTATCTCTTCTTTTAATATATTAATTATTTTTTCAGCTGTACTCAAGTTATCTCCGTGAATAAAATTGTATTTTTTAATTGTTAGCTTATTTTAGAATAGATATCAAGTAGTTCAATTTGTTTTTCTAAATCTAAAATCTTTAGTTCTAAGGCTTTTATTTTTTTAGAATTAAGTAGTGTATCCACATCACTTTGGGTTTTCAATTCGGCTTCTTTTTCTTCCATAATTACATCAAGTAAAGAGTTATATAATTCATAATCATTTTTTGCAATAGATATTTTAGAATCTATCATTTTTATTTTTGATAACTTACTTTTGAAAAAGTTTTCTTGCTCTAAAATTACATTATCAAAATCTAGTTTTGCTTTAAGATAATCTATTCTTGTACTTTGAATATCATTGTATGTTCTTGTATCAAGGGGCATAGTGACTTTTATCCCATAGTTTTGAACACTATCATCTGTAATTGATGGATTTGAAGTTGTGTGATATTGTGTATAATCAAAAGTTGCACTAACAGTTGGTAGATATTTTGATATTATCATCCAAGAATAATCATTTTTACTAGATATGTCAGCTTTTGATTTCAAAATATTTAGATTGTTTTGTAAAAAAGATTCTTTACCTAGAAGTTTAAATTTTGGTAATTCAAAACTAGCATAATCACCTTCTGCATAAGTATTAAACTGATTTACTAATTCATCTTTTTGATAAATTAATTCTGCCAAAATATTTCTTCTAGTATTTGTATCTAATATGGCATTATCAAGTAAAGAGGTATCTGCAAAGCCATTAAATACTTGCTCCTTTTTTCTTTCCACATCTATCTCACCATTTTTTACTAAAAGTCCTTGTTTTTTAATTTCTAGTTCAATTTTATGTATATTAAAAAGAAGTGTTGTGGTATCTTTTATTAGAGCTTTTTTTTGTAAATCTAAATCTAAGTGTGAGTAGAGTCTTTTGGCATTTGCATATTTTATTGCCTTATAAATTCCACCAGTTTTAAAAATAGGTTGGTCTATGGATACTAAAGATTTTTCAGTATCATAAACCTCTCCATATACTTTTGAGTAAGTATATGTGATTGGATTTATCCAATCTTTTTTAAGTTTTGAACTATCTTCTTCTATTTTCTCTTTTGATAAATCAAAAATTTCTAATCTTTTTTTAGAAAGAATAGATTCGTCAAGTTTATCTGTTTCACTAGAAAAAGAAGAAGCAACTAAAAAAATAGCTGCTAATGATAGTTTAAATCTTAGAGATAGCATTATCTAACCTTCTAAATCCTTCATCAATCTCTTCTTTTGTAATAGTTAATACTGGTAAAAATCTTAAAGTATTTCTTCCAGATTTTAATACTAATACTCCCTCTTCAAAACCATTTTTAATAATAGCTGCTAAGGTCTCTTCATCTTTTGCTCTTAGTCCTCTCATAAGACCAAGACCAACTTTATGTGTGAAGATATTTGGATATTTTTCATAAAGTGCACTTAATTTTGACTCAAAATAGATAATTGCTTCATCAAGGGCACCTTTATCCTTATATTCATCTAGGATTTTTAAAACTTCTAGTGCAGCTCTTGTTACAAGGTAATTACCACCAAAAGTTGAACCATGATCACCTGCTGAAAAGATATCTTTGTGTGTAGTTAATATGGCACCAATTGGAACACCACCACCTAAACCTTTTGCAAGTGTAATAATATCAGGCTCTATTTCATAAAGATTTGATGCTAAAAATTCACCTGTTCTATAAACACCAGTTTGAACTTCATCAATTATTAGTAAAATCTCTTTTTCTTTTAAAAATTTAGCTAATTTTTGAATCTCTTCTTTTTCAAAAGGTTGAACTCCACCTTCCCCTTGAACTAATTCAATCATAACTGCAACTGTTTCATCATCAACAGAATTATAGATATCATTGATTTGTTTGTTGTATGAAAAACCTTCAGGATATGGAGAAAAATTTGGTGAATGAAATTTATCTTGACCTGTTGCTTTTACAGTTGTAATTGTTCTACCGTGGAAAGAGTGCTCTAATGTTATAACTTTATATTTTTTATTTGCAAATTTTGTTTGCCCATATTTTCTTGCAATTTTTATTGCACCTTCATTTGCTTCAGCCCCACTATTTGCAAAAAATGTTGCCACATCATAAGAACTTAATTGTGCAATTTTTTGTGCCAAAAGTGCTTGAGGCTCAATAGCATACAAATTTGAAATATGAGTTATGTTACTAACTTGGTCATAAATAGCATCAGCAACTTGTTTGTTTCCATGTCCAACGCTAACTACCCCAATTCCTGAAGTAAAGTCTATATAATTATTTTCTTTGTCATCATAAAGAGTTGCATTGATACCTTTTTTGAAGTTTACGTAGTTTCTTGCATAGGTTTGAAGTACATACTCTTTATCAATATTTTCAATCATTTTTTTTCCTATAATTTAATAAAGAATTATATCTAAAAAGTATAAACAATCTATTAACAATTTTCAAAAAAATTAATTAATACTTTGATATAATCAAAACTAAAATTAAAGGAAAAAAATGCAGCATTTGATTAGAACAGCAGATTTTACAAAAGAAGAGATTTTAAGCCTTTTTGAAGATGCAAAAACTTTTTTAGATATGCAATCAAGGGATATATTAAAAGGTAAAATAATAGTTACACTTTTTTTTGAAAATTCAACAAGAACAAGAAGTGCTTTTGAAATAGCTGCAAAAAGATTGGGTGCTGAAGTTGTTTCTTTAGATGTTGGAACAAGTTCAAGAAGTAAAGGTGAAACTATATTTGACACTGTTGCAAATATTAATGCTATGTGTCCAGATGCTATTATTATTAGACATTCAGAGTGTGGATTACCTGGAACTTTAGTTGAGCATGTTAATTGCCCAATAATTAATGCAGGTGATGGAAAACACGCCCATCCTACACAAGCTTTACTTGACCTTTTCACTATTTTAGAACATTATGATGGTCAAGTTGAAGGGAAAAAAGTTGCAATTGTTGGAGATGTTAGAACTTCTAGGGTTGCAGGTTCAAATAGAAAACTTCTTCCAAGATTTGGTATGGAAGTTTGTTTTGTAGCACCTGATTGTTTTAAATCTGAAAGTAATGAATATAAACAATATGATAATATCTCTGAAGTAATTGATGAAGTTGATGTTATTATGAGTTTAAGAACTCAACTTGAAAGACACAATGAAATATACTTTCAATCATTAAATGATTATGCAAAAGATTATTGTATAACAAACGAAGTTGTAGGAGATAGGGATATTTTACTTTTACATCCAGGACCAGTAAACAGAAATGTAGATATAAGTGATGAAATGTTATTAGACCCAAGGTCTAAGGTTTTAAGACAAGTTAAAAATGGTGTTGCTGTTAGAATGGCAATACTAAAAAAACTAATACTTGGTTTATAAAATATTTTTGAATAAACAAGATTTAATAAACAAGCTTAATAATTATGGCTCTTTAAAAGAGCCATTTTTTTTTATGATAAGTTACGATTTAAGTGATTATTATATAGAACCCCTAAAAAATTTAAATCAAAATATAAAATTCCAAATAGCATCTAAAGATGAACTCGCTATCAATCAAAGTAAATCCCTAATAAAATCACCAATAAGTTTTGATGAATATAAAAAGAAATTTGATTATATCCAAGAACAAATACTTTTTGGAAATAGCTATTTATTAAACTTAACTGCAAAAACAGAAATAGAAACACCTTTAGATTTAGATGAAATATATGAAAAAGCAAACGCAAAATTTAAATTGAAATATAAAGATGAATTTGTCTGTTTTTCCCCAGAACGTTTTGTAAAAATCAAAAAAGATAAAATCTATACATATCCTATGAAAGGGACAATTGATGCTTCTATTGCCAATGCAAGTGCTAAAATTCTTGGGGATATGAAAGAGATGGCAGAGCATACTATGGTGGTAGATTTACTTAGAAATGATTTAGGAATAGTTGCTAAAAAAGTAAGAGTTGAGAAGTTTAGATATATAGATGAAATAGATGCTGGCGATAAAAAACTTTTACAAGTTAGTTCTAAAATATCAGGAGAATTGGAAAATAATTGGAATGAAAAACTTGGGGATATTTTAATTTCACTTTTACCAGCTGGCTCTATAACTGGAACACCTAAGAAAAAAACTGTAGAAATATTGGAAAAAATTGAGGGTTATGATAGGGGATATTATACTGGAGTTTTTGGTATTTTTGATGGGAAAAGTTTAGATAGTTCTGTGATGATTAGATTTATAGAAAAAGATAAAGATGGAAAACTTTTTTATAAAAGTGGAGGAGGAATCACTTGTGATAGTGATGCTTATTTAGAGTATCAAGAACTTCTTGATAAAATTTATATACCTTCTTGATGTATATTTAGCTTATATCCAACACCCACTTGAGATAAAATAGTATCTTTAGGTAATCTTTTTCTCAATCTTTTTACCAAAGTTCTTATGTTTTCATTTGTTGTTAAATCACCTTCCCAAACGTATTGTTCAATATGTTCAAAAGTCACTATCTTATCTATATTTTTAATAAGTAAATTTAAAAGTAAAATCTCTTTTTTTGCTAATTTTATCTCTTCTTTGTTTTCATCATATAAAATTTCAGTATCTAAATTGTAAATATAATTTTCAGGTAAAGTTATGGTATTTTTTGTTTTTTTACAAAATTTATCAAGCTTAAGTTCTAGTTCATAGATATAAAATGGTTTTTTTAAGTATTCATCACACCCTTTATTATAGGCATCTTTTATGGTTTCTAATTCTACGTTTGCACTTATTACAATTGCAGGAGTTTTTTCATCCATTACTCTTATTTCTTTTAATAAAGTCAAGCCATCAATACCTGGTACATTTATATCTAAAATAAAACAATCATAGCCATTATGTACTGCATTTAGAGCATTTTTACCATTGTCAAAACAATCAACTTTATAGTTCTTTTGAGTAAGAGCTTCTGTAATAAGATTTGATAATCTTTTATTATCTTCAAGTAATAATATTTTCATTTTAATTCTCTTGTTTATTTTTGATGGATATAAAAATTTTTGCACCTTCTTTACTTTTTAATGCTTTGATTGTTCCATCCATTTTATCTTCTATAATAAGTTTTACCATATAAAGTCCAAATCCATCGCCATCTTTTTTACTAGTAAAAAATGGTTGAAATATTTTTTCTAAATTTTCTTCTTTTATACCTATTCCATTATCTTTTATATAAAGATATGTAAAGTTGTTTTTTGAAGCTACATTAATTGATATTTCACCTTTTATATCTTCTTTTTCTCTTCTTTTTAAGATACTGTCTTTTGAGTTATTTATTATATTAAGTATTGCTTGTTTAAACTCATTTGCATAGCCATATATTGAATAAACTTTATCATCTTTGTAGGTAATATTTACATCTATATAGTTATATTTGATATTATGCTCAATAACCCTTAGTAACTGATCCATTGCAGAATTAATCTCAAACTCTTTTTTTCTAAAAGATGGTTTTATGAAATCTCTAAAATCATCAATAGTAGTTGTCATATATTTCACTTGAGTCATAATTTCATCAACAAACTCTTTGTTACTTTCTGGTGCAAAATTTTTCTTATAAAGTAACTCTTGGGCGATGGTTGAAATCTCTATTAAAGGTGCTTTCCATTGGTGTGCAACTGATGTCATCATTTCACCGATTTCAGATAGTTTTGAACGTTGTATTATAAATTGTTCATCTTTTTTTCTTTGATTTTCTAGTTTCTTTATATCTGTTATATCATTTATTATTGTTACTGTACCAGCTTCTTCATTTTTTTTATTTAGATATTTTTTTCTTCTAATAAATACATCAATTGTTTTATTGTCTTTTTGTAAAGTGGACTCAAATTCGCTAACGAAATTTTTACTATCATCTATTTTTATACAAAGTTCTGGAAAGATAGTCTCTAATTGTTTGCCAATTATTTTGTTTTTTGGTAGATTTAAATAATTACATAAATAATCATTACAACCTAATATTACTCCCTCTTTACTCCTCCAATAGATGATACTTTTAATGTTGTTTAGTAAAACATTATCTAATTTGTTTTGTTCTAAAAGTTTTATTTCCAAATTAACTTTTTTTACAATATTAACAATAAGACCAATAATCAAAAGAATAAGTAAAGGCATCAATATAAAAGCACTATCAATAAATTTTCTATGTTTTTCAAAGAAGCCTTTTGGTTTATTGATAATATTTGAAAAAATAGGAAAATCTGAATTTAATAATTTAAACTTTTTTAATACTTCATAATCAAAATAATATTTTGAAGCAGGAGTTAGAATATTCGTGCCAAAGTTAGAACTATTTTGTAAGATTTCTATAGCCTTTAAAGCTGCCAGTCTTCCTTGCTCATATGGCTCAACCATTATTCCACCTACAACTCCTTCTCCTAGATGTATTTTATTTAATGTAAAAACAGGGTAAGGGGATTTCTTAAAAAATTCTCTTAAATAGCTGTAGGGGATATATTTTTTATTTACATCTTTATATAAACTTGTAAACAAAATGGCACTATTTTTAGGAAGATTTTTTATTTTGTCATTTAAATTTGTTATGTCAATTTTATTATCAAAGATAATATTTATTTTATTTTTAAACACTGAAATAGCTTCTAAAATCTGTTTTTTTATGGCTTGTGAGGATAGGGTATCATCGCTTATAATATATAAAGTATTTAGATTTTTGATAATGTCTTGGATTAATTGAATGTTCTCTTTTATCTCTTTATATTCAATAACTCCTACTAATTTATTTTTAAATTTATCTGGGATATTAATACTTTCAATATTTTCTACACCGCAAAAAACAATTTGTGAGTTATTAAATATATCTTTGTAGTTTAATAGGGCAAAATTAAAAGCATAATTATCAGCTGTTAATACAACATCATACTTTCTTGTAGAAAATTTCTTTTTATAAAGTTGATGAAGTAGATTAAAATACTCTTTGTCATTTATTTTCTTACTGTCCATGTATTCAATTGTAAGTTCATAATTTGGATATCTTGAAAGTACATCTTTAACACCTTCAGTTATAGTATCACTCCATTTTAGTCCGTTATTATAAGAGTGTAGAAGTAAAATCTCTTTTTGAGGATTTGATGCAAATAATGAACTGAATAGAATAAAGATTATAAATAGATATTTCATTTAAAGCCTAGGGATATTTTTTTTATTTTATCAAAAAAGAGAGTAAAAACTCTTTTTTTGATATGATATTAAAAAATTTTAGGTGAGATGAATGGAGTATTTTGAAACTATTAAGTGTGAAGATAAAGAGATTTTTAATTTAGATTTTCACAATTCAAGAATCGCAAGAACTATTGGTAAAAATATAGATTTAAATGAATATATATATCCACTAAATAGTAAACTTTTAAAATGTAGAGTAACATATAATGATGATGAGATTTTGGATGTATCATACACTGAATATAAAAAAAGAGAGATAAGAAGCTTTAAGCTTGTTTTTGATGATGAAATTGAATATTCAAAAAAATATTTAGATAGAAGAAATATAGATAAACTTTATAATCAAAAAGATAGTGCCGATGAGATTATAATAATAAAAAATGGTTTAGTAACAGATACTTCTATTGCAAATATTGCAGTATATGATGGAGAGAATTGGTTAACTCCTAAAAACCCATTGTTACATGGAACGTCAAGACAAAGACATCTAAAACTTCAAAATATTATTGAAAAAGATTTGACAGTAGATGATTTAAAATCATCAAAAAAAATAGCACTTATGAATGCTATGATTGATTTTGATATTTTAGTGGATTATTCAATATTGCATTTATAAATATGTAATTAAATTAAATTTGATAAAACGGCAATAATTGCCTATAATTGTAAAAAATATAAAGGAGTTCATATGACACAAAAACAAATGAATGACTTATTTGGTATTTCAGATAGAACATTAAGACATTGGAAAAATAGTGATAGAAAAGATCTATATCATTTATTAGAAAACTTAGATTATGAAAATGCAAAAAAACTATTAGTAAAAGATACAAATGAAGATTTAAAACAACTTTTGGAAAATGAAAAATATTTTACTAATCAAAGGGACTTTGAAAGAAAACTTTATCCTCTTTTAACTTCAGGATTAGATGTAAATTTATTATTGAAATTCACAAAAGATAGAACATTATCCTTAAGTGCAAGAGCAAGAGCTGGATATTTATATAGTTTTTTAACAAATAAAGTTGCTAAGTTAAATTTTAAAACAAAACCAAATGTTGGCTTTTACTTTGGCAATAAAAATGAAACTAAAAATGGTTTAGCAAATGTGTATGGATTAACAAGTGGAATAGATATAGCAAGATTTAATCAATATAAAATGACTGGTAGCTTTTAATGTTAGCTTTTGAAAATAGTTTTAAAAATGCTATTTATAAGATGATGGAGATTATTAGTGAACAAATACCTAATAATGTGGCTTATCCAATTAAAGCATATATTACAGGTGGTTGTGCCGTTCACTTTTATACTAACAATATAGTATCTGATGATGTAGATTTAATATTATCTCATAGAGTAAATATTCCTAGTGATTTATCAGTTGTTTGGTTAGATGAAAATGAAAATATTAATCAGGTTTCTTATGATTACACATATAATCCAACATTTGGATTATTACATGAAGATTCTGAAGATAGAGCAGAATTAATTAAAACAATTGATGATAAGTTTGAAATATATACGCTAAGTCCTGTTGATTTAATAATAACAAAGATTTCAAGATATGCTTCAAATGATGAAGAAGATATAAACAATATAATCAAATGTTGCAATATAGATAAAAACCTACTCTCTAAATTAGCAAATGATGCTATCAATGTAGGTGTTGCAATTAATAAAAATGATGCTTTATTGAAGCTTTCTTGGATTATGGAAAAAATCGATGAAGAATATAAATTATAAAAAATGGTTAGAACACCCATTCCTTCTTTTCCTCAATTGTAATCAAAAAGTTTTTTTTATAATATAAAATTCTTTTGTGTGACAACAAAAGGAGATAAAATGAGAAATACAGTATTCATAATTGAATATGCTAAAGGAAGTGATAAAGGTTTTGATGGTTTTAGACCAGACACAAAACCTATCTTAAATGCTATAGAAGAGGCAACAAATTACAAAACTGAAATTGTATTTTATAGACCAAATAGAAAATATGATTTATTGGAATATTTGAAAGAAAAGGCTGTTTCTGTAATAAGTAGAATAAACCCAGGTAACTTAAAAGAAGTAGATGAATACTTTCAGTTTCTAAAAGCTTTAGGAAATGCAGGAATTGAAATTCATACCCATCCAGACGTTATGATTAATCTTGATTTTAAAGATATTTTAGCCAAGTTAAAAGGAAGTAAACTTGGAGATGATGAAAGCTATTTTTATCATACATTCACTGACTTTGCTACAAAGTTTCCCTCTGATTTAGATAAACATGGCATAAGAGTTTTAAAAACAAATTATGGCTCAACGGGAGAGGGTGTATATTTAGTATCTAAAAAAGATGATGGTTCGATTTTTTCTGTGGAAGCTGTAAATAATCAAAAATACTATTATGATGATATCAATGAATTCTTACATAAATTTGAACCAAATTTTGAAGACAATACTTCTGAATATGCTGCATATTTTACAGGTAAAACAGGATTTGTAGGATGTAGGTATTTAAAAAGGATTGAAGAAGGAGAAATAAGAGTTCTACTTGTAAATGATAAAGCAATTTCAGTAGTACACAAAAAACCACAAGAGGGGCAATTTTCTGCAACACTTTTTTCAGGAGCTAAATATAAATATGAATCTCCAACTGATGCAAAATGGAAAGATGTTGTAGAACTTACAATGAATGGACTTAATGATTTAAGACCATATTTAAATGGTCAAAACTTTCCTTTACTTTGGACTATGGATTATATTTTAGATTTTAATGAAGATGGAAGTGATAAATATGTTTTATCTGAAATCAACTGTTCTTGTGTGGGAATAACGACTGAATTACAGTATGCAAAAGAGGTAGCTAAAGTTTTTGTTTCAAAGAAAAAATAAGTAAATAAGGAGTATTTTTACTCTTTATTTATATAAACTCTTTTTAATAAATTGTTCCATTTATCATCTTTCCCCCAATTTACTTTTACTTTTTTACCTAGTTTATATCCATTCATTAAATAAGATTCTTTTTCATTAAATATAAATTTTACATTTAGTTTGGGTCTTTTATCTAGTGGAATTACTTTAAAACTTAGATTATCAAGTACATATGGTATTTGATTTTTAGATTCAAAATAAAAAAGAACCATATGGTCTGTAGTTTTTCCTTTCACTTTTACAACTGCCAAAAAAAGATTATTCTTTGAAAAACCATTTTCTAAAAGTGAAAAATATTTTGCAATTGTATAATCTTCACAATCACCTCGTCCTTCTATTAGAAACTCTTTTCTTGTACTCCAATAGTCACTTATGCCATATTTTTGTTTATCAAGTTGTGGAAGTATATTATTATAAAAGCTATTGATATGGGAGAGTTTTCTAATAGTTGAAAAGTTTTTAATTTTTTTCTCTAGTTCTTGGTAATTTTGAATTCTTTTTAAAATTGCATTTTTATTAGGGCTTGCTTTAATCTTTTGTATATCAGCTTGAGTAAACTCAAGAGTATGACCGTAAATTAATGTTGAAATTAGTAAAATAAATATAATAGTTTTCATGTAAAAATATAATAACATTGTTTTGATAAAAAGGGATTAAGGTATGATAAGTGAAGTAATTGAGAGTGTAGATTTTAAAAATTTCATGATTAAACAAATTCGAGAAATGATTAATTATTTATTAGACAGAAGTAGTGAGTTTGCGATTACGGTTAATATAAATGGGGCAACTTTTAACCCAAATTTACCAATAAGTATAGAAAAGAAGTTATCTAAATTTTCGCTTTTTGTTTTGAGTAATTATACTTATACAACAATAAAAATAGATGATGAAATCATATCTTTTGAGGCAGGATTTGGTTCAGAAAATTTTGGCTCAACTGTTACTATTCCATTGGAATCAATCTTTCAAATAGTTATTGAAGACTCTATTTTACTTATAAATCCTGTAGCAACAGTAGAAAAGTTTAACACTAATACAAAAGCTTCTTTACATAAATCACTAAATGTATTTAAAAATAATCCAAATAATAAAAAGTTTCAATAGAAATAGATGTGTAGATATATAATTAAGATACGAATATCTTAATTATATGTATTATTTTTTAGGTGAAAATGGGAATAAAGCACTTCCCCAAGTAAGACCAGCTCCAAACGCATCAAAAAGTACATTATCTCCAGCTTTGATTCTTCCTTGTTCATAGGCATAATTCATAGCCATAGGAATAGAAGCAGCAGATGTGTTTCCATATTTATCTACAGTAACAACAGTTTGCTCTTCACTTAATCCTAAAGCTTCACCAACAGCCTTTATAATTCTAAAGTTTGCTTGGTGAGGAATAAAGTGTTTTATATCTTCTGGTTTTAAATTATGTTTTTCTAGCATAACTTCTACATCAGAAGTTAGAGTTTTAACCGCAAGTTTGAAAGTTTCGTTACCTTTCATTTGGATACAAGCTAGTTTTTGCTCTACAACTTCAGGAGAACATGGAGTTTTACTTCCCCCACCTGGAGTCATAATAAGATGGTCATAATCGCCATCACTAGAACATTTAACATCAACAATTGCTTCATCTTTATTGTCAGTTGCAGATATAATTGCTGCACCTGCACCATCTCCAAAAATAAAAGCAGTTCCTCTATCTTCATAATTTAAAATAGAAGTGTATTTTTCAGCACCTATTATAAGTACATTTTTTTTCATACCTGATTCAATAAATGCTTTAGCAATAGATAAAGCATAAACAAATCCAGTACAAGCTGCACTTACATCGAAAGCTTGTACATCTCTTAGACCCAATTTTGATGCTGTTACACAAGCAGTTGAAGGCATACAAAGATAATCAGGAGTAACTGTAGCAAATACAATCAAATCCACATCACTTGTTTCTATTCCTGCTCTTTGAATAGCAATTTCGGCAGCTTTTGCTCCCATATCAGATGGATATTCATCCTCTGCTGCTATTCTTCGCTCTTTTATACCAGTTCTTTTTGTTATCCATTCATCTGACGTATCCATGATTTTTTCAAAATCAGTATTTGTCATAATTTTTTCTGGTATATAAGCACCTATTGATCTAAAAGCTGCATAAGCCATATATTGTCCTTAAAAATTTCTATATTTAGCAAGTTTATCTTCTATATCTTGTTCTAGTCTTGAACTTGCTGCACTTATAGCTTGATTAATTGCATTTTTAATAGCTTTTGGATTTGATTTACCATGGGCTATAATTACTGGAGCTTTAACTCCCAAAAGAGGAGCCCCACCATATTCAGCATAATCAACTCTAACTTTAAGTGATTTGAAAACTTTTCTCATTAAAACTGCACCTGCAATCGAGATTAGAGATCTTTTTAAATTTTTCTTTAATATCTGCCCAATGGTATCAGCAACACCTTCGGCTGTTTTTAATAAGATATTTCCAATAAAACCATCACAAACAACAACATCAACTGTACCTTTGAAGATATCACTACCTTCAACATTACCTGCGAAGTTTTTTATTTGTGAGTTACTTAGTAGTTCATAAGCTGCTTTAGTTATTTCATTACCTTTTGATTCTTCTTCACCATTACTTAGTAATCCAATAATTGGTTCATCAAGTTTCAAAACATCCTGAGCATAAACTTGTCCCATAACTGCAAATTCAAAAAGGTTTTTTTCATCACAATCAACATTTGCACCAACATCTAAAACCAAAGTATTTTGATTTTCACTTGTTGGCATAAGTGTTGCAATTGCAGGTCTTGATACACCTTTTATTCTTCCAATTCTTAATGTTGCCAAAGACATAGATGCACCTGAGTGTCCTGCAGAAACTACAGCATCAGCTTGACCTGTTTTAACTAATTCGATTGCATGATAAATTGAGCTGTCTTTTCTTTTTAGGGCATCAGTAGCATGATCGTGCATTGATATTACGTCATTACAATCATGTATTTCTATTCTTCGTAAATATTCAGGTGGGATAAGTTTAAGTAGTTCTTCTTTTTTACCTACAGCAATTGCGGTAAATGCTGTATTAATACGTAGTGCGGCAATTAGGCCATCTATGATAGGTTCGGGACCGAAATCCCCACCCATCGCATCAATTGCTATTTTTAGCATTAGTTTTTATATTCGCCAGTATTTGGATTTACCGTATGAGGCATTTTCCAAGTTCCATCACTATCTTTTACAGGTCTTTTTAATGTAATTTTATAGTGAGTTCTTCTCTTAGCTGATCTTGAGTGTGACACTCTTCTCTTTGGTACTGCCATTTTATTCTCCTTTTAATATTCTTTTTCTATGTCTTCTTTGTTTTCTAAACAAACTTTGCATATATGATAATCACTTTTTATAGATGAAATTTCACTTTCGATTATTTCATCAAAATCAATAATATCATTTTCTATTTCAATAACTAAGTCTTCCAATAAAGACTCATCTTCATATACTGTATTAGATAATAAAAAATCTAAATTTTCATTTACATTTACAGTGTACTCATCCCCGCATCTACAGCATTCAACTGTTGTAGAACCTACTAAAGTTGCTTCAACTTTAGCTAATGTAGGCGACATTTTACAAAAAGTACCCTCTAATTTAACTGAATCAAGTATTGTACTAAATTCTTTTGGGGTAAAAGGGACTTTTCTAAATTCTATTTGCATAAAGATTTATTAACAGATTTCTCTATCTGAAAAGAAAAATTTAATTTCATTAGCTGCATTCTCTAAAGAATCAGAACCATGAACTGCATTTGCATCAATTGAATCAGCAAAATCAGCTCTAATTGTACCAGGTGCAGCTTCTTTAGGGTTTGTAGCACCCATTAAGTCTCTGTTTATAGCCATAGCATTATCACCTTCTAAAACTGAAACAACAACAGGTCCAGAAATCATAAATTCTACTAATTCACCATAAAATGGTCTTTCAGCATGTACTGCATAAAATGCTTTCGCATCAGCTTCACTTAATTGAAGTTTTTTTGTAGCAGCAATTCTTAATCCTGCAGACTCAAATCTGTCTAAGATTTTTCCTACAACATTTTTTGCAACAGCATCAGGTTTGATGATAGATAACGTTTGTTCCATATGATATTTCCCTATTTTAAATTTCAAGTCGCGGATTATATCTAAAAAAATAAAAAAAGGCAAGTAGTTTGTAACTACTCACCTTTTTTCTTATTTAAAATATTTAATATTAATCCTCTACGCAAGGTTCTCCAGCAACTTTACCTTCTGTATCAGGATTTTCTCCCCATACTATACATCCTTCTGTAGGACAAGCATCAGCACAAGCTGGTGCGTCGTGGTGACCTATACACTCAACACATTTATCTTCATATACATAATATATATCTTCACCTGTAGGGTTTTCGTCATTATCTACAATTGCTTCTACTGGACACTCATCTAAACAAGCATCACAACTAATACATGTATCAGTAATTACTACTGCCATTTTATCTCCTTTTTGTTATACTTTATTAAACTTTGGCTAACTTTATCACATCAAATATAAATATAACTTTAAAATTTACTCTAGTATTTTGATTAAAAATTCTTATATTTATTGTTTTTTATCTGTTATGTTTAGATTTTTTAATTTAACTCTTTAATTTGAGCCAAAAAATGATTATTTGAGTAAATATTTTAATTTTATTTAAAATTTTTAATTTTTTTATACTTATATGGAGTATGTCATTTTTACACATTTTTAAATATATATATAATGATAAGTAAGAATAAATGCTATGAAATATATAAAATCATAACTTAAGGATAATTTTTTTCCTAAAATAAATATTTTCTTAATTTTAAAAGCTAAAGAAAATTGTTGATGTTTTCTTTTAGAATATTGTATTATAATTTCTTCACTTAAAACTTAAAACAAAGGAAAAAAATATGTTAGTTACAAAAAAAGCTCCAGATTTTACAGCTACAGCTGTACTTGCAGATGGTCAAATTGTTGAGGATTTTAATTTATATGAAAATATTGGTGAAAAAGGTGCAGTTTTATTTTTCTACCCATTAGACTTTACATTTGTTTGTCCTTCTGAAATTATTGCATTTTCTAAAAGAATTGAAGAGTTTACTTCAAGAGGTGTAAATGTTATTGGTGTTTCTGTTGACTCTCAATTCTCTCACTTTGCATGGAGAGAAACTGCTGTTGAAAATGGTGGAATTGGAAGAATTAAATATCCGTTAGTGGCAGACTTAAGCAAACAAATTTCTAAAGATTATGATGTATTATTTGGTGATGCTGTTGCACTAAGAGGATCTTTCTTAATTGATAAAGATGGTACAGTTAGACATGCAGTTATCAATGACTTACCACTTGGAAGAAACATTGATGAAATGATTAGAATGGTTGATACTATGTTATTTACAAATGAGCATGGTGAAGTTTGTCCTGCAGGATGGACTAAAGGTGATGAAGGTATGAAACCATCTACTGCTGGTGTTGCTGAATATTTAGGAAAACATGAGGGTGATTTATAAGAATTATCTTATAAATATCTATAAAAAAGGTGTCAAATTTTGGCACCTTTTTTTATTTAAAATACTTAAAATTTGACAAATCTTAAAATAAAGACTAGAATTACACCACTTAAAATTCGATACACAAAGAATTAACTACAACAAATCACTTAATTGAAATGACAAAAGGTCTAATTATATATGGAAGAGACAACAACTCAAACTAAAAAGAATACGTCTGCAAAGTCAAATTCTAACGGAAGAAAAACTAGGACTCATATCCCTGTAGAAGGGCATACGATAGAAAAACTAAGAGAACTACCTCTTGAAGAATTGTTAAACATAGCAAAAAAACTTGAAGTTGAAAACCCACAAGAACTAAAACGTCAAGAACTTATGTTCTCAATTTTAAAAACACAAATTGACCAAGGTGGATTTATCCTTTTTACAGGAATTTTAGAGATAAAAGATGGTGGATTTGGTTTTTTAAGAGCAATTGATGGAAACTTTTCTGATACTTCAAATGATTCTTATGTAAGTGCAACACAAATTAAAAAATTTGCACTAAGAACTGGAGATATTGTTACAGGTCAGGTTAGACCACCAAATAAAGAGAGTGAAAAATATTACGCTCTATTAAAAATTGAAGCTATAAATTATCTACCAATTCATGAATCAAAAAACAGACCACTTTTTGATAACTTAACACCACTATATTCAACTGAAAGATTTAAATTTGAATATGACTCAAGTAAAATGACTGGAAGAATCTTAGACCTATTTTCTCCTATGGGTAAAGGGCAAAGGGGACTTATCGTTGCTCCTCCAAAAACTGGTAAAACTGAACTTTTAAAAGAGTTAGCACATGGTATTTCAAGAAACCATCCAGAAGCTCATCTTATGGTTTTATTAATTGATGAAAGACCAGAAGAAGTTACAGATATGCAAAGAAGTGTAAAAGGTGAAGTTTACTCTTCTACTTTTGACTTACCAGCACAAAATCACGTAAGAGTTGCAGAAATTGTTATAGAAAAAGCAAAAAGAATGGTAGAGATGAAAAAAGATGTTGTAATCTTACTTGACTCAATCACAAGACTAGCACGTGCCTATAATACAGTAACTCCAAGTTCAGGTAAAGTTTTATCTGGTGGGGTTGATGCAAATGCTCTACACAAACCAAAAAGATTCTTTGGAGCTGCAAGAAATATAGAAGAGGGTGGAAGTTTAACTATTATATCAACTGCTCTTATAGATACTGGTTCAAAAATGGATGAAGTAATCTTCGAAGAGTTTAAAGGTACAGGAAACTCTGAAGTTGTACTTAGCCGAGATGCCTCAAACAAAAGAGTTTATCCAGCTGTTGATATTACAAAATCAGGTACAAGAAAAGAAGAGCTACTTCTTACTCCTGATGTATTACAAAAAACATGGATACTTAGAAATGCAATCGCAAGCATGGATGAAGTAGAAGCGTTGAAATTTCTTTATAGTAAGATGTTAAAAACTAAAAATAATGAAGAGTTTTTTGCAGGAATGAACGAATAATAGTTTCATAAAACTGCCTCTTTTTCAAAATTTCTGCGTCAGTGCGGAAATTTTGTTTCTCACATACTTTAGTATGCTCCTACACAAAATTACCCCACTGCCTTGAACTTTTAAAAAATAGTCTATTTTCTAAAGCTATTAGAATAAAAGGCTTGATTTACCAATCTCTTTTGCTCCCTATCTGCGTTGAATAAAACTTTTTATTCACTCACTTACTACATGTAAGCTCCCTCACAAAAAATTCCATTCGCCTTGATATAAACCAAAATATCTTAATAACTCAAGCCTTTTTGATAATATAATTTATATATTTAAATATCTATTTTGAATACTTATTGTAGGATCCAATATGACTATTTTGAAAGCAGTAATAAATGACATTAAGAATTAATTTAGAAAATATCAATACTAAATATCAACCTTTTGTTAAATGGGTAGGTGGGAAAAGAGGTCTTTTATCTCAAATAATTCCATTACTTCCAAAAGAATTTAATAATTATTTTGAGCCTTTTGTTGGTGGAGGTGCTTTATTTTTTGAATTGTTTTCTCAAGGAAAATTAAAAGATAAAGATATTTATCTTTTTGACATAAATAGTGAACTTATCAATACATACAATATGGTAAAAACTTATCCTGAATTACTTATAAAAGAGTTAGAAAAATTTAAACAAGAACATTCAAAAGAGTTTTATTATGAGATAAGAGCTTGGGATAGAAAAGATGATTTTCTAAAAATAGATGACTTCTTAAGGGCTACAAGATTTATTTATCTTAATAAAACTTGTTTTAATGGACTTTATAGAGTAAATAAAAAAAATCAAAATAATGTACCAATAGGAAATTATAAAAATCCAAATATTTGTGATAGTGAAGTTATATATAATGCAAGTTTTGCACTACAAAATGCCACAATATTAAACACTAGCTATAAAGATGTTTTAAAATATGTTTCTACAGATGATTTGGTATATTTTGACCCACCATATTATCCATTAACGGAAACTGCAAGTTTTACATCATATAGTGAATTTGATTTTTTAGATAAAGAACAAAAAGAACTTTTTAAAGTGTTTAAAAGTTTGAATGATAGAGATGTTAATGTTTTACATAGTAATTCATATACTGATTTTATAAAAAATTTATATAAAGATTTTCAAATTGAAGAAATTAAAGCAAATAGATTTATAAATAGTAAAGCAAACGATAGAGGTAAAATTTTAGAAGTTTTAATTAAAGGTAATAAAGGAATTATATGAATTTTAGAGATTTAATTGATACATTGCAAGATTCAATTTTTACATGGAATTATTTTACAGATTTTGAAAAAGTAAAATTAAATGTAAAAAAAGTTGAAATAGAATTAAATATTTTAAATTATCTTATTGGAAAAGAAGATATTGAAAATGAGTTTATTCAATTAGTAGAAAAATATCCAAATATTAGAAAAGCTTTACCTCTTTTAATTGCAGTTAGAAAAAATAAATTGAATGAAACACCCATTATTACTAATATTGATACTTTAATACCTGAAAATAAAAAATATATATTTTATGATGAATTTAAAGAAAATACTAAAAAAGAATTATTGATATTTTTTAAAGAAAGTGGTTTAAAAGATATATTGGAAAATAAGCATATAAAAAATCTTGTCGATTATTGTTTTGGTGTTGAAGTTGGTTTTGATACTAACACAAGAAAAAATAGAACAGGTGATATTATGGAAAGTCTAGTATCAAAATTTTTAGATGAGTTTTGTAATGAACACTCAAATTTTAGTTTTATTGAACAAGCTACACAAAAAAGAATAAAAGAGTATTTTAATTATGATGTGAAAACAGATAAAAATAGAAGAAGATTTGATTTTGCTTTATATGATACAAAGAATAAAAAACTTTATTTGATTGAAGTTAATTATTATGGTAGTCAAGGTTCAAAATTAAAAGCTACAGCTGGAGAATATCAATATCTTAATGATTTTGTTAAATCCCAAAATATAGAGTTTATATGGGTAACTGACGGTAAAGGTTGGCTAACTGCATTAAATCCTTTGGAAGAAACATTTAATCATAATGACTATGTTATAAATTTAGAGATGATAAAAAATGGAATTTTAGATAGTATTTGTTTAAAATAAATATTGCAATTTGACATATTTTTAATATAGTTCAATAAAAAATGATATGATAATTCTACTAATTTAAAGGTTGAATTATGAAAAAAAAGCTATATTCTAGACTTTATATTTCTGAAGATTTAGAAGATGAAAATTTAATTTGGGTAAGTAAACACTGGGATTTTTTATACAATAAAAAACCAAAAGATTCTAATTTTGAAGTTTTAGAGAACTATACATTAGTTTTGTGCGAATCAAACCAAGAGTTTGATATATTAAATTCAAAAATAGATTCAAGTAATACAAATATTTTTGATTATTCATTTGAATATGACTATCCAAGTGTATTAGTTAAAACAGAGTATTTAAATAAATGTTTAAATTAAAGAAATTACAGCCAGAAGATTTTGAACAAGAGTGTACTACAGTTTGGAGTTTTAAAAGGCGTGGGAATTGGGCAACTCATAATTCTAAGTATAGAGGAAACTGGGCTCCAGAAGTTGTAAGAAATCTTATCTTAAGATATTCAAACGAAAATGACTTTTTACTTGACCCTATGATTGGTGGGGGAACAACTGCTATTGAATGTAAACTTTTAAATAGAAATTTATTAGCTCTTGATATAAATCCAAATGCTATTGAACTTACAAACACAGCATTAAATTTTGAATGTGAATATAATCCAAAAATAAAAGTCGAACTTACAGACAGCAGAAATCTATCTATATTAAAAGATGAAAGTATAGATTTTGTACTAAATCATCCACCTTATGCAGATATTGTTAAATATAGTGATAAACAAATAAAAGAAGACTTATCAAATATCCATGATTTAGAACAATTTTGTGATGAATATGAAAAAGTTATAAAAGAGATATACAGAGTATTAAAACCAAATAAATATTGTGCCATACTTATTGGAGATACAAGAAGAAATAAAATGTATCAACCATTAGCTTTTATGGTTATGAGTAAATTTTTACAAAATGGATTTGCCCTAAAAGAAGATATTATAAAACATCAACATAATTGTAAGGCAACAGGTTTTTGGGTCAATAAATCTAAAGAGTATAATTTTTTACTTATAATGCACGAACATCTTTTTATCTTTCAGAAGATTTAAAATTAAAATTCATAAAAAATAAAATGGAAGCTTTTCATACTCCAAATCAGCATGACTATCCCCAATGCTACAAGAAGGTCGGCAGATATTGAAAACAGCGCTTTTATCTGTAAACAGAATTATCATGGGTTACTTATTGCCGTGTTGGGAAAAGTAACAAGGTGTGCCCCCCCCTGAAAGGGGCACAAGAAAGATTATTTAAAAACCTTTTCATACTGTTCAACTCTAAAATCAAAGGTTGAATACTTGGGATTTTCTTTTTTCATTTTTTTGTAATACTCATTTGCTCCAATACTTCTATTTGCTGCATTTGATGGGGATGTTAGGCTTATGGTTTGTATGATTCTTTTATCATAGTTAAATTCATGTTTTTTGGGTATCTCACTTGAGATTATTTTTAATGGTATATTATGTTTTTTTAGAACTTGTCTAAAAAAATATTCTGGGGAGTTTTTGCATAATCCTCCTGTAAATATTAGGGTCTTGATGTTTTTGTACTCTTTTAGATAGCCTAAGATATCTCTTGGAATAACGTCACTCATGCCAATATCACTTGCATCTATTTTTTCTCTTTTGCATGATTCTACAATATCACAGATACCTATTTTATGATTTTGTAAAAAGTTTTTTCTTTTGTTTATCTCTTCTTTTGTATTTTCAAAGCACAGGTTTAGTTTATAGATTTTGTTTAAAGCTTGCCAGAGTAGGTTATCCTTTGAGCCATAACAAAAATCCACATCTCCATCTTTATACTCTTTTGTACAAAATCTTGGAGGAGGTAGTGTCCCCACAATAATCTTTTCAGTAGTATGATTTAGAAATGGTTTATATGGATGAAAATGAAAAAACAAAAAATACCTTTTGAACAATTTGATTTAATTATTACAAAAAATAAATTAAATTAAAAGTTTATAGAAATAATTAGTTATAGATAAATTTTTAATTTATTATTAATTTTTGCTGAATTAAATTACTAAAAGTATTTATTTCTTATATATTTAAAATATCTACTGATAGAATCTATTTTTAAATACTTCAATCAATTTATTTAGAATAAGAAGGTTTCTTATGAAAATGATAGCAAATTACTTTGAATCACTGGAAGAGTTGATAGAAAAAAATAATCATAATAAATATCTTTTATTTGTTGCAGAAAAAACAGATATTGATTTGAGTATTTTAGAAAATACTAATATAAAAGTTTTAGGGGGAGTTTTCCCTCAAATTATCTTCGCTGATAGTGTATATGACTACGGCTTAATTGCTATAGAAATAAGTGACAAAATGCAATCTTTTTTAATAAAAGATATTAACAATGCTTGTTTAGATAAAAATGATTTCAAAGATATAAAATCTGTGATTACTATTTTAGAAGGCTTATCCAAATATAGTGAGCCTTTTATCCAAGAACTTTTTGAAAATGTAGAAATAAATACCAATATTTTAGGAGCTGGTGCAGGTTCATTTGAAGATAAAAGCAAAGCTTTTATTTTTGATAATAGTGGGTTTTATAAAGATGCTTCTATTTTATTAAGTTTAAAAAATAGTATTGGTATGGGAATAAAACATGGCTGGGAATATTTAGAAGGTCCATTTGTTGTAACTTCATGTGAAGGAAATATTTTAAAGAAAATTGACCATAGAAGTGCTTTAAGTGTCTATAAAGAAGTTGTTGAAAAAGATTATGGTCAAGCTATAACAAAAGAGAATTTTTTAGAAATCTCAAAAAACTATCCTTTTGGTATTGTAAAGTATAAAAGTGAAGGTGTAGTAAGAGATCCAATTGGCTTTGATGGTGATGATTTGGTATTAGTTAGTAGTGTTTCAAATAATAGTATAATAAATATTTTAAAAGGCAAAAATGATAGTTTATTAGATGCTTCAAGGGAGGTTATTAGTGATGCTTTAAAAAATAGTTGTGAATTTATATTTATGTTTGATTGCATTACTAGAAAAAGCTTTTTGGAAGATAAGTTTGATGAGGAGTTAGGCACAATTTATAAACAGACTAATGCCTCTACTTTTATAGGAGCTATTTCCATTGGAGAAGTAGCCAATGAAGGAAATAGATATATTAATTTTTTAAATAAAACTTGTGTTATAGGTGGAATATGCTTTTAAGTCAACTTTCGATCTCTTATAAATGTCATAGTTCTATAGGCAATAGCCTAAAGTTAAAGGATATGATAGATGAAGTTATTAAGACATTTATAATTGAGACAGATGCTATATATGGAAGTTTTTATCTTACTTCAACAAAAATTGAGCATATTACTTCGCATGGTAAAAAGTTATCATTAGATATAAATGAGTTACTTCAACTAAGTAAAAATGATGAAATAGTAGTTAATTCTTATGCAGATACATTAAATATTTTATTATACAAATTAGAAAATGGCTTGATAATATTTTTATATGATAAGAATATTGATTTAGAATTTATCACTTTTATATACGAAAGTTTTAGACAAAAATTAAATATAAGTATAAATTCATGTCTAAATGTACAAAAATTAGAAGAAAAAAACAATGAATTAGAAAATTTAACATTAAACTTAAAAGATGAAGTAAGAAAAGCACTTAACAATTATAAAGAGAAAGAAAAACAATTTTTTGAACAGTTAAAAATGGCTCAAATGGGTGAACTAATAGGAAATATTGCCCATCAATGGAGACAACCTTTAAGTGTCATTTCTACAGCTGCTAGTGGTATGAAAATAAAAAAAGAACTTACTATATTAAGTGATGAAGATTTTTTTCATTATGCTGATAGTATTTTAAATAATGTAAACTTTTTATCAGATACTATTGATGAGTTTAGGGATTATATAAAAGAGAGCAATAGAGAAAAAGAGATAATAGTTCAAGATAGAGTTAAAATGGCATTTAAGATGGTTGAAACAAGTTATCAAATAGAAAATATAAAAATTATTGAAGATAAAATAGAAATAAACCCTATAAAATTTAAACTTATTTTAGGAGAACTTCTTCAAGTAATTATTGCTATTTTAAATAATGCAAGAGAAGCTTTGTCAGGTAAAAAAAGTTTAGATAAATGGGTTAAATATTCAGTTTTTAAAGATGGATATAGTGTAGTTATAACTATAGAAGATAATGCTGGTGGAATTAAAGATGAAATTATAGATAAAATTTTTAATCCATACTTTACAACAAAACATCAATCCCATGGTACAGGTATAGGACTATATAGTAGTTATGACATTGTTGTTAATCATTTAGGTGGAACTTTAGATGTTAAAAATAGCGAAAATGGGGCAAAATTTTATATAAAACTACCTTTATACATTGATTATTCGATTTAACTCTTACAATTTTTTCTACTAATCATTTTATATAAAAACTTATGTTAGAATATCCGCTTATTATGAAAAAGGTATAAATTGAAAGTAGGCGTATTTGATTCTGGTATTGGTGGTTTGACTGTTGTTAAAGCTATAACAGAAGTGTTAAAAGGTGCTGAGATTTTTTATATTGCAGACACATTATTTGCACCCTATGGGGAAAAATCAAAGGAGCAGATTTTAAAACATAGTTTTGATATTGCTAATTATTTGATTAAAAATCATAATATAGATGCTTTAGTGGTTGCTTGTAATACTGCAACATCAGCAGCAATAAAAGAGTTACGAGAGAAGTTTAAAGATTTGATTGTAATAGGTACAGAACCTGGAATCAAACCAGCTATTTTAAAAACAAAAACAAAAAATATCGGTGTTTTAGCAACTCCTGCCACATTAAATGGAGAAAAATATAAGGATTTGGTTTCTGCTTTATCAAAAGATTCTCAAATCAATGTTTATGAAACAGCTTGTGCAGGATTGATGAATCAAATAGAAGCTGGAAAAATTTTCCATCCAGAAACTCATAGCATGTTGACAAATTGGTTAGAACCAATGAAAAATAATGGTGTAGATACTATTGTTTTAGGCTGTACACATTATCCTTTGATAAGTGAAGTCATCAAAGATATTATGGGCGTAAATATAGAGCTTATTGAAACAGGTGAAGCCATAGCTAGAAGATTAGATGATTTATGTTCTAATAAAGTGCATAGCAATAGTGATTTCAAAATTGAAGTTTTTTATACAGGCAAAATAAAAAAAGATATGATAAATATGATTTTGAATGATTGGATTGATGGTGGGAAGATATCAATAAAGGATAAAAATGAGTGATAATCAAGTAGAAAAGAGAGTTTTAGCCCTAAAATATAGACCAAAGAGGTTTGAAGATTTAGTTGGTCAAGGAACAGTTTCTCAAACCCTATCACTAGCTTTAGACTCAAATAGACTTTCACATGCTTATTTATTTTCTGGATTAAGAGGAAGTGGTAAAACTTCGACTGCTAGAATTATGGCAAAAGCTTTATTATGCTCTAATGGACCCACTTCAAAACCTTGTGATGTTTGTGAAAATTGTGTTAGTGCAAATACAAATAGACACTTAGATATTATAGAAATGGATGCAGCTAGTAATAGAGGTATTGATGATATTAAAGATTTGATTGAACATACAAAATATAAACCAAGTAGTGCTAGATTTAAAGTGTTTATCATCGATGAGGTACATATGCTTACAACTCAAGCATTTAATGCCTTACTTAAAACACTTGAAGAACCTCCAGGATTTGTAAAATTTATACTTGCAACAACTGACCCCCTAAAATTACCAGCAACAATTTTAAGTAGAACTCAACATTTTAGATTTAAAAAAATATCACAAAAAGATGTTATGAATCATCTAACTCATATCTTAAATGAAGAGAAAATTGAGTTTGAAACAGAAGCCCTTGAAATTATTTCAAGAAGTGGACAAGGAAGTTTGAGAGATACCCTAACACTACTTGACCAAGCAATTATTTTTGCAAAAGGTAAAGTAACAACAAGTGCTGTTGTGGATATGTTAGGACTTATTGATCCTGAGTTTTTAGATAATCTTTTTGATGTAATTTTATCTTGTGGAGATATAAATCCAATAATTGAAACACTTGAAGAGTATGAAGCTGGTTCTGTTTGTGATGAGATGACAATTTATCTAAAAAATAAGATGCTTTACGGAAAAGACCCTAAATTTAACATCTTTTTATATGATAGATTTTTTAGAATCTTAGGGGATGCAAAACATCTTTTATCATTAAATTCTGATCCGACATTTGTATTAATTTTAACACTATCAAAAATGAGTGAAGCTACAAATTTAAAAACATTAGATGAGATTATTGATGAAGTTCAATCCTCACCTATAAAAGAGCTATCTTCTTTCGTACATACAAGTAAAATGACAAGTGCTATAAATCAAGAAGTTGTTTTGGAACATGCGCATGTACAAGAGCCAAAAGTAGAAGAGAAGATAGAAGTAGTCGCTCCTGTTAATAAAGAAGAAATACAAGTAATAGAAGAGCCAAAAGTAGAAGAGTTAATTGACCCTAACATTGAACTTTATAAAGAACTTACTAAAAAAGTTTATGAAAGAAATTATGATTTGGGAGAGTGCTTTGAGAAAAACTTTATTTTTGAAAGTTTTGAAAACAATGTACTAAATATTGTCTCTTATGCTCAAGATGATGATAGAAAATTTTTATATAAACATTTTGGAATCATAAAAACTTTTGCAAAAGATGTATTTGGTTTAAATATTGATTTAGAGTTTAAAAAAGGTGAAATTCAAGAGCAAAAAAAAAATGATGTAATTCCAGAAGATAATAGTACAAATAATGATATTGAGGATATTAATTTACAATTACAAGAAGAAGTTGAAACTCAAGAAGAAATAGGCTCTATGATTGAAGATGTGGAAATGGGAGCAGGGTGTGTTGCTAGTATGCACGATACAGTTGACCCAAAACCTTCTCAAAAAGAACTTCAAATGGAAGATATACTAAATTCACCTATGTTAAATAAGGCAAAAGAGTTATTTGATATTAAAAAAATTACAGTTAAAACAAAAATATAAAATATAGGAGATTTGATGATAAACATAAAAAAAATAATATTAACTTTTTCAATTTTGGTTTTAGGATTAAATGCTGCAAACTTTGATAGTAAAATTATAGATTTTGAGAAAAAAAGACTTTCAAATAATGCAAGAGTAGAAATAATTGATGTGAAAATTAATATGAAAAAAAGAATGAAAGCACCAATTAATAACTGGTATGGATATCTTATAGATGTTGAAGCAAAAGTAAAAGACAAAGAAATAAATGCAAAAGATATTGTTTTTTCAAATGGAATTGTTGTTAGTGCTGATTTACTGGATTTAAAAACTGGAAAATCTTTAAAGGAATTATTGCAACCTAAAGTTGATGCTGTATATTATAATAAAATTCATTTAATAGCTGGAAATCATAAGGCAAAAGATAAAATAGTAGTTTTTTCTGATCCGTTATGTCCTTTTTGTATGGATTATATACCTGATGTGATAGCTCATGTTAAAAAAAATAGTGAATCAATAGCACTTTATTATTATCATTTTCCTTTGTTAAAAATTCATCCAGCTTCAGCAACTTTGGTAAAAGCTATTTATGTAGCTAAACAAAAAGGTATTAAAGATGTAGAAGAAAAAGTTTATAAAATAGATTGGGAACCATATTTTAAAGCTGATTCAAAAGATGAAGATAAAATCTTAAGTGCTTTTAATAAAGAGTTTAACTTAGAACTTACAAAAGAAGAGTTAAATAATAAAAGTATAATGGAAAGCATTTTACTTGATGTTAAAATGGGTGAAGATTTGATGGTAATGGGAACACCAACAATTTTTGTAAATGGTGAAAAAGACAACACGAAATTAAAATATGAGACTTTAGGGGATAAATAATGGAAAAATTAGTAATAGCAACAAGAAAAAGTAAATTAGCACTTTGGCAAAGTGAATATATAAAAGCAGAACTTTTAAAACACTATCCCCATATGCAAATTGAACTTCAAGAATTTTCTACAAAAGGTGATAAGATTTTAGATGTTCCATTGGCTAAAATAGGAGGAAAAGGTCTTTTTACAAAAGAACTTGAAGTTGCTATGTTAGAGGGAAGTGCCCATTTAGCAGTTCATAGTTTAAAAGATGTTCCAACACAGTTTGAAGAAGGACTACAATTAGCAGCAGTAAGTAAAAGATTTGATGCAAGGGATGCTTTTTTAAGTGAAAAGTATAGTTCATTAAAAGATTTACCTACAGGTGCAGTTATTGGGACTACAAGTCTTAGAAGAAGAATGGAACTTAAAATTTTAAGACCTGATATTGAGTTAAAAGATTTAAGAGGTAATATAAATACAAGAATCGCTAAACTCAAAGCTGGTGAATATGATGCTATTATTTTAGCGGCAACTGGTGTACAAAAACTACAAATCGAAGGTGAAGTAAAATATTTCTCACCTATATCTTTAGAAGATATGATTCCATCAATGGGACAGGCAATTTTAGGGATTGAGACAACAAACAATCCTGAAATAGTAAAATTAGTATCTGTATTAAATGATAAAAATGCAAACATTGAAGCAACTATAGAAAGAAGTTTTGTGGATACACTTCAAGGTGGTTGCCAAGTTCCAATAGGTGTAAAAGCTACAATTATTGATGAAAATTCTGTAAGAATTCAAGCAATAGTTGGTATGCCAGATGGAAGTGAATATATAGAAGAAGATATTACAGCTAATATTGATGATTTTGAAACAGCTGGACAATCTTTAGCTCAAACATTTATTGATCAAGGAGCTAAAGAACTTCTTGAACGTGCTGAAAAAGTAGCATTTAAATAAAATGCTAGACTTTTGTTACAAAGTTTGAGTAATATAGGTAATATTTTTTAAGGAGTTCCAATGAGAATTAAAGTTGAAGATTGTGTTTTTGTTCAAGTTGATGTTCAAGAAAGACTTTTCCCTCATATTGCAGATAAAGAAGAGTTAGAAAAAAATTTAATTACTCTTATTCAAGGGCTTAAATTACTTGAAGTTCCTATTATTGTAAATGAACAATATAAAAAAGGAATAGGGGAAACAATCCCAAGTTTAAGAGAACTTACAGATGATTATCCTCATTTTGAAAAAACGACTTTCTCTTGTTGTGGAAATATTGATGGACTTAGTGCTATAAAAGCAACAGGTAAAAAAGTAGTTATTTTAGCTGGTATTGAAACTCATGTTTGTGTTTTACAAACAGCACTTGATTTACTTGAAGAGGGATTGCAACCTGTACTTGTAACTGATTGTGTAAATTCAAGAAGAGCAAATGACAAAGAGATTGCTATTTCAAGAATGATTCAAGCAGGGGTTATACCAACAACTTACGAATCACTTTTATTTGAGTTAACTGTAAATGCTAAACATCCACAATTTAAAGGTATTTCTGCCTTAGTAAAATAGTAAAACACCTTTTGGTGTTTTACCAGTTTATCTCTTTTTTTCCCAATGAATCCAAAATTTCATTTGTTTTACTAAAGTGTTTACATCCAAAAAATCCTCTGTATGAAGATAGTGGACTTGGATGAGGTGCAGTTAATATATGATGTTTTGTGTTATTTATTAGTTTTGCTTTTGAAATAGCTGGACTTCCCCAAAGTAAAAAAATTATATCTTCACAATTTGATGAAATATATTTGATAATATTATCTGTAAATATTTCCCATCCTAAGTTATGATGTGATTTTGGTTTTGCTTCCTCAACCGTTAAAATTGTATTTAAAAGAAGAACTCCTTCTTTTGCCCAAGGGGTTAAATCTCCATCTAAACAGTTTGAATCTTTTCCTAAATCATCTTTTATCTCTTTTAATATATTTTGCATAGAGGGTGGATTTTTTATCTCTTTTGGGGTTGAAAAAGATAAACCTTGTGCTTGTCCAAGACCATGATATGGGTCTTGTCCTAGGATTACCACCTTTAATTCATCTATAGGAGTTTTACTAAAGGCATTAAAGATTTTATCTTTAGGGGGAAAGACAGTTGTCATCTCATATTTTTTATCTATATTATCTTTTAATTTTATAAAATATTCTTGCTCTTTTTCTTTATCAATAATCTCTTTCCAAGTTTTCATTTTAGCCCTTTTTTTAAAGCTGTATTATCTCAAATTTATGATTATAAAAAAGAATTTATTTAAAAAACTCACTTATATCTGTTTCAAGAATAATAGATAATTTAAATAATTGGTTAAGATTGAACTTTTTTTTTGATTTTAGAGATTCGGCATTTGTTATAAAAGATGGATTAGATAAGCCAATAGCAATACTTACATCTAGTTGAGTTAGATTTTTATTTTTTCTTATTTTTCTTACATTTTTAGATATTTTTTTATGAAAGTTATATATTTCTTCTTCTGTGATTTCAATGAACATTTTTTTCCTCAATAAAATTTGTTCAATATTATTACTTATAGGTAATATTTAATAATACCATATGGTAATATTTGCTAATCTTATAAAAATATAAAAATTATTTTTAAAAGTTAGTTTTGCTATAATTTTCTACAAAGGTTCAGAATGGGAAATGATTTTTTATTATTAAAAAATAAGAATGTTTTATTTGTTGAAGATGATTTAATTATGCTAGAGCAAATAAATGAGCTTTTAGAGATGATATTCCAATCAGTTTATTCTGCAAAAAATGGGCAAGAAGCTTTCGAATTATTTGAAGAAGAAAATATTGATTTAATAATTAGTGATATAAAAATGCCCGTGATGGATGGATTAACTTTAATAGAAAAGATTAGAAAAGTTAATTATGATATTCCTATTATTCTATTGACAAATTATAGTGAAAAAGATTATTTACTGCATGCTGCTAATTTATCGATTGATGGATACATATTTAAACCTATAGAATATGAAAACTTAGTGCAAACTGTAATAAAAGCAATGAAAAGATCTGGTAAAAATCAGAATAAGATTTTTTTATCAAATAAGATTTTTTTTAATATAGCAACACAAGAACTATATTTTAATGATGAAGTTGTATCTTTAGGTGTAAAAGAATTAGAATTAATCAAACTTTTAATTGATAATTCATCTAAAACTGTTACAAAAGAAGAAATCTCAAAAGTTTTATGGCCTTTTGAAAGTGTAAGTGAATCTTCTATAAAAAATTTGATTTTGAGAATAAGAAAAAAAATAAATAGTGATATTATTTTATCTGTAAGGGGTATTGGTTATAGATTGAATAAATGTATAGATATGTAGATGCTAAGATTATTGTTTATTTTGTGGATATTTATTTCAATACCACTTTTTGCTTCACAAACAGTAATTTTAAAATCAGAACTTGTTGAAATCTCAAACTATCCTAGTTATGTTAAAGGAAAATTAACTCCTGAAGAAGCATTAAAAAAGTATCAAAATAATGAATTTATTACTCTTCCCCAAAATATAACAAACTCTGGTTTTCATCATAATGTAAATTGGTTTGCAATAGAACTCAAAAACCAAGATAGTCAGAAACTTTTTTTAAGTATGACTGATGTATCTTCTGAAAAAGTAGATTTTTTTAAATTTGAAAATGACAAATTAATAAAAATAAAAAATGATTTTTCTTATTTTATACCAAAAATCCAACTTGAAAAAACAGATAATAAAGAACTTTTTTTAATAAAAGTAGAATCAAATGTGCCATTTATAATTCAGATTTTAATAGGAAATGAAAATGATATTTTAATTTATCAATTGGCAGAAGTAGTAGGTTTTTCTATTTTTGTTGGTATTCTTTTTAGTCTATTTATTTATAATATATTTTTATATTTTTCCACAAAAGAGAATGATTATATCTTATATGCTAGTTATATTATATGTTTAGCATGTTGGATTTTTTCCTCTCATGGATATTTTTCAGTCTATTTTCAATTAAGTCTGATATTGGGAAATGTTCTTAAAACTTTTTTTCTTATAGTAAATTTATTCTTTTTGATACTTTTTAGTTTGCAATTTTTAAATAAAAAATCTTGTACTAAAAAATTATTTATAAATATGATGATTGGAGCAGTACTTTTATTTTTTATAATATTAAAATTAGAGATGCTAGATTATTGTGTAGGTTTTGTAGTATTGATTTTAGGGACTCTATTTTTATTTTATTTTGGTTTACAAAGTTTTAAAGATAAATATTCACCTTCAAAGTATTATTTACTTGCTTTAGGGGGATATTTAATTGCAAATATTATATTTTCATTGATGTTTTTGGGGTATTTAACTACAAATTTTAATATTTTGCAATCTCAACTTTTAGGCTCTGCTTGGTTAATAATATTTTTATCTCTTGCTCTTGGAGATAAAATTAGACTCTCTCAAATAGAAAAAAATGAAGCGATTTTAAAATCACAAGTTCAAGAGAAACTTCTTTTTTTACAATCTCAACAAGTGTCTTTAGGTGAGTTACTAGGTAATATCACTCATCAGTGGAGAGAACCTTTAGGAGAAATAGGAGCAATACAAACAAATCTATATGGAACTTTATTAATTAAAGGAACCCTTAGCAAAGAAAAAATTTTAAATTCAATTGATCAAAGTAGTAAAATTATCAAACACCTATCAAATACCATTGATGTTTTTTATAGGCTTTTTAAACAAACAAAAGTTAAAAATGAAGAATTTGATTTAATAGAGGAGATTCAAAATATTCAAACTCTGATTTTTTATACTTTAAAAACAGAGAATATAAAATTAGATATTGATAGTTCAAATATAGATAAAACTATAATTTGGGGTGATAAAAATGAGTTTATAAATGCTTTACTTAACATAATTTTAAATGCAAAAGATATTTTTATAGAGAGAAAGATTTTAAATCCTTGGATAAAAATAAAAATCATAAAAAAAGACAACATAGTTTCAATTAGTGTTGAAGATAATGCTGGAGGAATAAAATTTGATCCTATTCATAAAATATTTGATTCTTGTATAACTTCAAAAAATAATAGCTTGGGAATAGGGTTATTTATAAGTTATAAAATTATTACAGAAAGAATGAATGGAAGAATTGATGTTCAAAATACTGATAATGGAGCATTATTTACTATTAGTTTACCTCTAGATGTACAAAATAAAATTTTTAGTGAAAAAAGTATATACGAGAATAAAGTTGAAGAATCGACATTAGCAAGAATTACAAGGTTGGAAAGAGAAGTAGAAATAAAAAAAGAGACAGAAAAAGCCTTGTTTCAATGGGAAGAGATATTTTTCCAAACAAATTGGGGTGTAACTCTTCATGAGGGTATGAGTAAAAAATTTAAAATGGTAAATCCTGCTTTTTGTAGTATGCACGGTTATTCTTTGAAAGAAGTAATGGAAAAATATATAATTGATTTTGTTGCAAAAGAGAGTTTAGATTTTGTAAAAGAAAAAGTAAAAGAAGCCATGGAAAAATCTTTTGTCTCTTTTGAGTCTATTCATAAAAGAAAAGATGGTTCAAAATTTCCTGTAAATGTAGATTTAACTGTAATTAAAGATGAACAAGGAGATATTTTATATCATATAGTTAATATTCATGATATAACTGAACAAAAAAACTTTATAAATAGATTATTACTTAAAAAATTTGCTTTAGAGCATGTTTTAGATGCAATTTATTTAATAGATGAACATAGTAATTTTAAGTATGTAAACCAAGGTGCATGTAAAATTTTAAATTATAGTGAAGAGGAACTTTTAACTTTAGGTGTAAAAGATGTTGATTGTCAGTTTCCTATGGAAAGTTGGGGAGAACATTGGGCTGATATGAAAGAGAAAAAGTCAGTAACAGTTATATCTTCTCATAAAACAAAAGATGGAAAAATTTTTCCTGTAGAAATTATTGCCAATTATTTTGAGTATCAAAATAAAAGTTACAATATGGCAATAGCCAGAGATATTAGTGAAAGAGTAGAGATGCAAGAGAGAAAAGAAGATGAAAAAATGCGTCTTTTCTTTGAACGTCAACTTGTAGGTATGGCTATTACTTCACCTAAAAAAGAGTGGTTAAAGGTCAATGATAAACTTTGTAAAATGTTGGGTTATACATCTGATGAACTACAAAAAATAACTTGGGATGAAATGACTCATCCTGAAGATTTAGCTGGAAATATTGAACAATTTAACAATATGATTGAGGGTAAAATTGAGCATTATTTTTATGAAAAAAGATTTATTAAAAAAGATAAAGATATCTGTTTTACAAATCTTTCAGTTGGATGTATAAGAAAAGAAAATGGCGAAGTTGACTATATTATTGCACTTATTGAAGACATTACAAAAAGAAAACATATAGAAGAATCACTTATTAAAAGAGAACAAGAACTTCGTCTATTAGCAGACTCTTCTCCTGGAATGATGGGTAGTTTTTATTTAAAACCAGATGGAACAACATGTATGCCTTATGTTTCGCCTAATATTTTAGATATTTTTGGTTTAGAACCAGAAATAGTAAGAAAAGATGCCATACCACTTCTTAGCTTGACACATCCTGATGATGTAAATAGAGTGAATGAATCAATTGACGAATCAGCGCGTACTATGACTATCTGGCATGAAGAGTATAGAATTATACATCCAATTAAAGGAGAGCGTTGGATGGAAAGTAATACCAAACCAGAAGTTCATCCTGATGGAGGTATTATTTGGTATGGATATGTTCATGATATTACCGAGCGTAAAATACAAGAAGAAGCATTGGCATTAAAAGAACGTGAGTTTAGATCACTAGCAGCAAATATTCCTGATAATGTTGCTCGTTGGGACACAAAGGAACGCTATGTTTACATAAATCCAGTTCATGAGAAAACATTGGGAGTTTCAGCTAGCGATATTATTGGTAAGACTACAAGAGAAGTTTTTCCTGATGGTAGTTTTTCAGTGGGAGAAGAAAGTATAAATAAGGTATTGACAACAGGGGTAGCACTATTTGTAAAGCATCCGATATTAAATGAAGATGGCTCTATGGGTTGGCATGATGTCAGTTATGTTCCTGAAAAAGATGAAAGTGGACAGATTGTAAGTGTATTGGGGATTGGTAGAGATATGACTGAACTAACTAATAAAACCATTGAACTTCAAAAAGCTTTAGAGTTTAATGAAGGGATTATTGCAGCTATACCTGATTTGATGTTTGATATAGCACCAGATGGAACCTACATCAATATATGGGCACAAAATTCTGAACTTTTAATAGCTCAAAAAGAGATACTTCTTGGCAAAAACTTTAAAGAGATGCTTCCTGCTGATGCAGTTGAAACAGCACTTAAAACATTAAAAGAAGTAGATGAAAAGGGGTTTTCAGTAGGTAATACTTATAGTCTTAATTTTCCTGATGGAACAAAATGGTTTGAACTCTCTGCATCTAAACAAAAATCAAGTGGTAATTATATCGTTCTATCCCGTGACATCACAGAACGTAAAAAATTAGAGATACTTTTAGAAAAAGAGCAAAAGTTTTTAATTGATGCACAGCGAGTTTCCCATACTGGTAGTTGGTATTTTGATATACCAAATAATACTCTTTTTTGGTCTGATGAAACCTATAGAATATTTGAACTTGATAAAGAGAATATTAATGATTTACATAAAACATTTTATGAGTGTGTTCATCCAGATGATAGAGAGATGGTAAATGTTCCTTATTTAGAATCTTTAAAGACAGGTTTTCCTTATGAAATAGAACATAGAATTGTTATGAAAGATGGAAGAATTAAATATGTTATTGAAAAATGTGAGCATAGATATAATAGTGATGGTGAACCACTTTATTCTATAGGAACAGTACAAGATATTACAGAACGTAAAAAAATGGAAGAGCAACTAGTTGAACAAAACCAGTTTCTTGATTCATTATTAAATGCTATTCCTATACCTGTTTTTTATAAAGATACTAAAACTCGATATAAAGGTTTTAACAAAGCTTTTGAAGAGTTTTATGGTAAAAATAAAGAGGAATTGATAGGAAAAGGAGTTTTTGATCTTTTCCCTCGTGAACAAGCACAAGTATTTTTTGATGCGGATGAGGAACTTTTTTGCAAAGGTGGTACTCAAAAATATGAAGCAAAAATACAAAATGTACGAGGAATCAATCATGATGTAATATTTCATAAAGCAGTTTATTTTGACAAAGCAGGAACGGTTATTGGTCAAATAGGAACAATACAAGATATTACAGAACGTAAAAAGATGGAAGAGTCAATTCGTTCTTTAAATATGACATTAGAAAAAAAAGTTGAGGATAGAACGGCAGAATTAGCTAAAAAAGAGCGAGAATATAGAACTTTAGCTGAAAATTTACCAGATTTTTTAGCTCGTTATGACAAAGAATATCACCGAATCTATGTTAATAAAGCAATTGCAGAATATTTTGGTATGCCTATTGAAGAAATATTGGGAACTAAGCTTGTAGATAAACCATTTGTCGGTGTTCCAAAAGGATATAAAGAAAAAATAGAATATGTTTTTCAAACAGGAAAAACTACAAATACAGAAGTAGAACATGAACAGGATGGAAAAAAACGATGGTGGAATATAATCTTTACACCAGAATTTGATGAAAATGCAGATATAATAAGTGTTCTTACCATAGGACATGATATTACATATATTAAACAATCTCAAGAACAATTTGATTTGTTAAAAACTGCAATTAATAATGCTAGTGATGCTTTATATATTATTGGTGATGACCGTAGTATTCTTTATGCTAGTGATACTTCATGTAAAATGTTAGGCTATAACCTTGAAGAATTTTTAAATATGAAAGTTGAAGATATAGATTATCATATGAGGGTTGAAGAGATTGATAATATAAGGGAAAAAGTAAATGAATCTAATAATCTAACTTTTAAAACAAAACATCGTACAAAAAAAGGGAAAATTCTTGATGTAGAAATTACTATTACTAAATTTATATTTAATGATAGTGATCTAAGGCTCTCTATTGTAAGAGATATAACTCAGCAAAATAGATATAAAAAAGAGATAGAAGAACTTAACAAAACATATGAAAAAAATAATACCAATAACTAAAGCACTTTAAGATAGAGTTGGGTTATTACTAAAAAATTATTAAATTTTAATCAAATATGTAACTTTTTTGTAATCATAAATATAAATAATAAGCAAAATTACTTAAACATGACCAAATTGTGACCAAATCGTGACCATCAATTTGCTATTATCAATGGTATAGTTCCAAGAATAAATATTTTCTAAAAAAATAACTTTAAAGAGGGATAGGTTTGAATATAGAAAAAGATTTTATTGAAAATTATTTATCTGATATCGTTGTTTGTTATGATAAAGATTGTAAAAGATTGTATGTTAATACAGAATGGGAAAGAATTAATAACCTTCAAGCTAATGTTGGTATAGATAAAACACCCACAGAATTAACAGGTGTATTTAGTAAAACTGAAGCGAAAGAATATCAAAAAAAATTAGAAAATATTATAAAACTTGGAGTAGCTGATGAATGGGATATAAAGTTTGAAAAGGATTCAGAAACTCATATTTATTCTGTAAGGGCAATTCCTCAATTTGATAATTTTAATAAAGTAAATTGTTTATTGGTTACAGCTAGAAATATAACAAAAAGAAAACAAGAAGAAGAAAAAAAATTAAACCATCAAATGGCTCTATTTTTTGAAAAAGAGTTAATTGGTATGTCAATAATTACTCCTCAAAAGACTTGGAAAAGAGCAAATAATAAGTTATGTTCTATTATTGGTTATTCATTTGAAGAGTTGAAAAATTTGACTTGGCAAGATATAACTCATCCTGATGATTTAGAAAAGAGTTTGGATTTATTTGAAAAGATGCTTTCTGGCAAATTTGAAGAGTATTCCATTGAAAAGCGTTTTATACACAAAAATAAATCAATTGTTTATGTAAAAATGTCTGTAACTTGTGTAAAAAATGAAAGTGATGTTATAGATTATATTTTGGTTTTAACTGAAGATATAACTGATTATATGCAAACAAAAAATACTCTTGAGAATTTAAATTCAATATTAGAAAAACGTTATGAAGACCATATTATAGAGTATCGTAATTTAGCTACAAATTTAAATTTAGAAATTATTGAGCGAGGAGAGAAAGAAAAAGTTCTTAAAAATATAGAGATAGAATATTATTCTTTGTTAGAGAATCTGCCAGATAATATTGTTCGTTTTGATTTAGAAGGAAGATATTTATATTTAAATTCAACTCTTAAAAAAACACTTGGATTGGAGAAAAAAGAGGTTTTAGGAAAACGTATTCATGATTTATTTCCTAAACATGACAAAATAATCGAAGCAATAGATGAAATAAGGTTAAATAAATTAGATAAAATCATACATATTTCACAAGAAATGTTAGTAAATGGGAAAATAGAAATTCATGATATAAAACTTATTGCTGAAAAAGATGAATATAATAATCTCAAGTCTATTTTAGCTATAGGACGTGATATAACAGAATTTTTAAATGTTCAGCAAGAATTAGAAAAAAGTGAAAAGAAATTTAGAACTCTAGTTCAAAATGTAAAAACTCCTATTTATAGATTTGGGAAAGATTTTAAAAGATTATATGTAAATCCAGAAGTTGAAAAACTTACTGGTAAAAGCTATGAAGAATTAGTAGATAAAACTCCTTTTGAAGTAAAACTTATTGATGATGATTCTATTGTACGATTAAAAGAGAGCTTAGATAAAGTATTTGAAACAAAACAAATGGATGCTGTCGAATTAAAATTTATTTTAGCAGACAAAACAACAAAATATTTTTCACACAACCTTATACCAGAGTTTGATAAAAATGGTGAAGTTGAGAGTATTTTAGCAATGAGTCTTGATTTAAGTGCTCAAAAAGAGTTGGCTGTGAAAGAAGAAGAATTTAGGACATTAGCAGAAAATTCACCAAATATAATTATGAGATATGATTTATCTGGTAATAGAATTTATGCAAATTCTGCTTTTTCTGAACAAACTGGCATTCCTTATGAACTTATTACAAATAACAAACCACAAAACCAATGGGGTGTTTATCTTGAAATGTTAAATATGAGTGCAATTGATTATCAAAATAATATAAATCAAGTTATAAAAACTTCAGAGAATCAGAGGTTTGTTGTTGAATGGGTTAGAAAAAATGATGGTGTATATATTGCCCATGATTTATATTTGGTTGCTGAAAAAGATGAAAATGATAATGTAATAGGAGTTTTAGCAATAGGACATGAAATTACAGATAGAAAGAAGATGGAGACTAGAATTCTTGAACAAAAAAATTTCCAAAATACTTTACTTAAAGGAATAGCACAAGCAGGTATTGGAGTACATGTTATAGAAGATAAAAAGTTTATCTATACAAACAATGAAAAATTGGCTAAGGAATATGGTTTTATAGATAACTTTTCATCGATAAAATGTGAGATGGAATTTTTAGATATTATTCATCCAGAAGAGAGGGAAAGGGTGAGTTTATATTATAAAAATAAATTAAAAGAAGAAGAGATAATTTATGATACTCAAATTATACCTTTAATAAAAACAAATGGTGAAAGAAGAGAACATGAAGTCTCTGTTATCATTATTCCAAATACAAAACCAATCCAATCTATAGTTGTAACTAAAGATATTACTGAAAGAATAAATATCGAAAAACGAATTGAGTTTATAGCACATCACGATAATTTAACAAAATTGCCCAATAGAATTTTGGCAAAAGATAGAACAGAACATTTAATAACTAGAGCAAAACGTATAAATGAAAAACTTGCAGTATTATATATAGATTTAGATGGATTTAAAAATATAAATGATTCTTTAGGGCATTCTATAGGAGATGAAATCCTTAAATTAGTTGCTTCAAGATTTAAAGATACTTTACGCACAACAGATATTATAAGTAGGCAAGGTGGAGATGAATTTTTAGTAACTCTGCCTGATATTAATAATGAAAATGAAGCAGTTTTTATAGCTAAAAAATTAATTGATTCATTTAAAAAGTCATTTATAGTTAATAATAATACTCTAGCTGTATCGGCTTCAATAGGGATTGCAATATATCCAGATCATGCAGAATCATATGAACGTTTATTACAATGTGCTGATTCTGCAATGTATAAAGCAAAAGAAAATGGTAAAAATAATTACTCTGTTTTTACTCAAAAGTTACAACACAATATGATGGGTTTATTTAAAATGCAAAATGATTTAAAGAGTGCATTATCTAATAAAGAGTTTATTTTATACTATCAACCTCAAATAAATGTTCATAAAAATGAAATTGTTGGAGTAGAAGCTTTAATAAGATGGGAACATCCACTTTTAGGAATGATTTCTCCTATTAATTTTATATCTGTAGCAGAATCCATGGGTTTGATTGTTGAAATTGGAGAATGGGTTTTAAATGAAGCTTGTAAACAAGCTGCACGTTGGGTAAAAGAGGGAAAAAGAATTGTGATGGCTGTAAATATTTCAGCAATTCAATTTAAAAGAGGAAATCTTTTAGAAGTGGTTAAAAATGCTTTAGCTGTTTCGGGACTTGAAGCAAGTTATTTAGAACTAGAATTAACAGAATCAATTTTGATAAATAATACAGAAACGGTTTTAGAAACAGTAAAAGCTATAAAAGAGCTAGGCGTACAATTTTCAATTGATGATTTTGGTACGGGCTATTCTAGTTTGGCATATCTGAAAAGATTTTCAGTGGATAAATTAAAGATTGACCAATCTTTTATAAAAGAGATTTTAGCAGATAGAGATGATGAAAGAATTGTAAAAACAATTATTCAAATGGCTAAAAGTTTTAATTTAAAATCAATAGCAGAAGGAGTAGAAGATAAAGAAACATTGGATTTATTGATAGAGTTTGGTTGTGATGAGGTACAAGGGTATCATTTTGCTAAACCTATGAATAGTAAAGAATTTAAAAAATATTTTGAAAACCAAATTAAAAAAAAATTTAGTGTATAATAGACTAGAAAGCAATATTAAAGGAAGTAGATATGACAATAAAAAATAAGTTGATTTTAGGAATAGGAACCATAGTATTAACTTTTGGGATAAGTACAGGAGTATCTGTACATGAGATGAAAGATGTAAAAGACATAAGTAAACTAACGGGAGAAGAAACCGTTCCTTTTGCACTTCTTGCAGCGGATACAAAATTTCATAGTTGCCAAATACAGCAGTTTTTTACAGATGCCTCTTTAACTCAAAATAGTGATGCCATAAAAGAAGCAGAATCTTCATACAAAACTTTTTTAAATAATTTATCTAAATTTGAAGAGATGTTTCAACGAGAGAATGACCAAGAATCATTAGCTACATTAAATAATGCAAAAGAAATAGCCCAAAAACTTGTTCAAGTGGGAAATAAGATGGTATTGGAATATGGGAAAAGTAAATCTTCTGGTGATATGGTCATGGAAGAAGTAGATAAATTTGCAGCAGAATTAGGAAAAGTAGTTGATAAGCTAAAATTAGAACAATCAGATGAAGCTATTATGAATTCTCGATTAACTATTGAAAAATCAGATACTACTTTGATGCTTTCTTTAATATTAGGTTTAATAGGTATTGTTGTTGGAATTATAATAGGTATTGTTTTAACTAGACAAATTAATGGTTCATTGGAACATTTTAAAGAGGGATTACTAACATTTTTTGCGTATTTAAATAGAGAGACAAATGAAGCGAAGATGCTAAAAGAAGAAGGAAACGATGAATTTGCTCAAATGGCAAAAGTAGTAAACGAAAATATAGTAAAAACAAAGAATAATGTAGAAGAAGATAGAAAACTAATAGATGAAACAATAGCAGTATTGAGTGAATTTGAACAAGGTGATTTGTGTCAAAGATTAGATATGAATGTTTCAAACCCAGCTTTG